>NZ_JBHWGV010000044.1:2155-56875 GCF_042732955.1 Kitasatospora sp. NPDC059747
GCCACCCCCCCCCCCTGGTTGCGTTTGTTGGGCCCGGGGGGCCGTGCGCCCCCCCCCCCGCCCCCACCGGAAGCCTTTCGGCCGGCTCGCCTGCCGTGCAGGTCAGGGTTCGTTCCGCGGCCCGCGGCCGAGCGTGACCGGCCCGGTCGCGGGCCCCTACCGTCTACGCGGCACGAGTCCGGTTTCGAAGGCGATGATCGCCAGGTGGACGCGGTCCCGGGCCACGAGCTTGGCGAACAGACGCGCGACATGGGTCTTCGCGGTCGCCGCGCTGATCACCAGCCGCTCGGCTATCTCGGTGTTCGACAGTCCCTGTCCGACCAGTGCCAGCACCTCGCGCTCCCGGTCGGTGATCCCCGCGATGGGACTCGGGTCCGGGGCGGGCCCGGCGTCCGGTTCGGGGGCCGCGGGGCCGGACGTTGCGGCGAAGTCCGCGATCAGCCGTCGGGTCACGCTCGGCGCGATCAGCGCGTCGCCCGCGGCCACCACGCGGATCGCTTCCAGGATCGCGTCCAGGGCCATGCTCTTGAGCAGGAATCCGCTGGCCCCGGCGCGCAGTGCGCCGTAGACGTACTCGTCGTCGTCGAAGGTCGTCAGCACCAGGACCTTGGGCGGGTCCGGCTCGGCGGTCGCCTGCCGGGTCGCCTCGATCCCGTCCATGCCCGGCATCCGGATGTCCATCACCACGACGTCCGGCCGCAGTTCACGCGCCAGGCGCACCGCCTCGCGGCCGTCGCCGGCCTCGCCGACCACCTCCAGGTCGTCGGTGTCGCCGATCAGGATCCCGAGCCCGACCAGCATCAGCGGCTGGTCGTCGACCAGCAGCACCCGCACGCTCATGCCGGGAGCCTCGCCGTCACCCGGAACCCGCCCTCCGGACGCCGGCCGGCGCTGAACTGGCCGGACAGCAACGTCACCCGCTCGCGCATGCCGAGCAGGCCGAAGCCGCTCCCGCCGGCCGCGGAGAGCCTCGGCCGGCCGGGCCCGCCGCGAGCGTCGTCCCCGTCGTCCACCACCTCGATCGTCACCCCTTCCGGCTCGTAACCGACCGCGACCCGGCACGTCCGCGCCCTGGAATGCCGCACCACGTTCGTCACCGACTCCTGGATGATCCGGAACGCCGACAGTTCGATCTCCGGCGGCAGTGGACGCCGCTCGCCCCGCCAGGTCACCTGAACCCGCACCCCGGCGCCGGCCGTGCGTTCGGCGAGCTGCGGGACGTCGGCCAGGCTGCCGGCCGGCGCCAGCGGAGCGGCCTGCGGCATGGCGTCGTCGGGCTCGGCGCGGCGGAGCGCCCCGAGCATGCGCTGCAGCTCCAGCAGCGTCTCCCGGCCGGTGGTCTCGATGCCGGCCAGCGCCTGCCGCGTCTGCTCGGGCTTGGTCTCCACGACCCGCGCCGCCGCTCCCGACAGCACCGTGATGATCCCGATGCTGTGCGCGACGCTGTCGTGCAACTCGCGGGCGATCCGCAGCCGCTCGGCCATGACGACGCGGGCCGCGGTCTGCTCCTGCAGGGCTTCGAGGTACTCACGGCGTTTGCGGTACACCCCGCCGAAGACCCACGCGACCGCGAACCACAACGCGAACCCCCCGGCCCACTGGGACGCGTCGCCGAGGGACTGCTCGCGGCCGTGGAGGTCGTTGAAGAACGCGGCCACGACGCTCGCGACGGAGCCGGCGGCGGCAGCCTTCGGCCGCCGGACGGCGAGGTACCCGCCCAAGCCGACGAGCAGGACGAACACGATCGAGGGCCGCGCGCCGAAGGCGTCGCCGAGGACCGCTTCGCCCAGGACCGCCGTGAAGACCGTCGTCGGCAGACGGCGCACGAGCAGAACCGGCAGGGCGAGCAGGAGCCAGAGACCGATCTTCTGGAAGCCCCCGAGGTCGGGGAACCGGAACAGGCCGTGCTCAGGGGCCGGCATCGTCAAGGGGAGCATCAGCGCATACAAGCCGGCGGTGGCCAGCACCACGGCCTGCGACATCAGCCAGGTCACGCGCTTCGATGTCGAGAGACGCTGGAGAAGCTCTTCCATGCGGAGATCGTATTCAGCCGCGCCGGCCCTGCGCGTCGCCCCGGGGATGTACGCCGGATACGCCCCCGGGCCGACGGCCTGGGAGGAGCTGGCATCCGCCGGCCGACGCGGTGGATCGTGGCCCGTTCCTACGTTCCGCCGGGCCGCGCTGCTGCTCGACGGCCTCCGGAGCGCCGGCCGGGTTCGCCTCCGGGATCGGGCGACGGAGCGTCACGGCGAGCAGGACGGCCGTGGCGAGGGCCGTCGAGACGGCGGGCAGCCAGGCGGGGGAGCCGTCGAGCAGGGCCGCGCCGAGTGCCGAGCCGCTCGCGATGCCGATCTGGAAGCCGGTGACGTAGATCGAGGACGCGCGGTCGGCGTCGTCGCCCGCCAGGCGCATGATCCCGGTCTGGAACACCGGCCCGGCGGCGGCGAACGCCCCGCCCCACAGGGCGACGGCCACCGTGGCCACCGCGGCGGCGACGGCTCCCGGCAGCGGGGCGGAGCCGAGCAGGAGCAGGCCGACGCCCGCCGTGAAGGCCGTCATCGTCACGGTGGCCGTCCGGCGCGGGGCGGTGTCGTTGTGGCGGCCGACGAGGAACGTGCCCGCGGCGCCGGCCAGTCCGAAGACCGTCAGCAGGGTGACCACGGACCCGGCCGAGCCGGTGATGCCGGCGACGAGCACGGAGAAGTAGGTGTAGCTGAGGAAGTGGGTGGTGACCAGCACGAGCGCCACCCCGCACAGCGTCAGCACCGCGCGCCGGTCCATGCGGACGCCCTCGCCCGTCCGTGCGGGCGCCTCGGCGGGCCCGACCTCCGGCCGCCGGCGCAATGCCCACGCCAGGGCGCCCGTCACGGCCGCGGTGGCGAGCGCGAGCAGCAGTGCCGTGGCGCGCCAGCCGATCAGCTGCCCGATCAGGGTGGTCCCGGGGCTGCCCACGATCGACGCCAGGGTGGCGCCGCCGAAGACGGCCGCGGTCGCCGTGCCGACCCGCTCGCGCGGCACCAGTCCGGCCGCCTCCGGGGCGATCAGCGACCACAGCACTCCGTGCGTGAGCGCGGCGGCGACCCGGCTGGCCGCCATCGTCGGGTAGTCGTGCGCGAGCGCGGCCATGAGCTCGGCGGCGAGCAGGACGAGTAGGCAGACGAGCAGGGCCGTGCGGCGGGAGACCCGCGCGGCGAGCGCGACGGTCGGCATGGTGACCACGGCCGCGACGACGGCGTAGCCGCTGAGCAGCAGCCCGATCCGCCCGGCCGGGACGCCGAGGTCGTCCGCCATGTCCTGGAGCAGGCCGACGGGGAAGACCTCGAAGGTGACGTAGACGAAGGCGGCGGCGGCCAGGGTGGCCAGCCGCGCCGCCGTGCGCGCGTCGATCCGGGCGGGGCGGTCCGCGCCGGGGCGGTCCGTGCCGGGGCGGTCCGTGCCGGGGTCCGTTCCGTTCATCAACTCACCAGCGCCGCTGCGGTTTCGGCCACGCCGCCCGGCTGCTCCGCCCCGATGCGCACCAGGACCTTGGGCCGTCGGCGGTCCGGGGACGCGAGGTGGGCGAACGCGGCGTCCAGGGACTCCACGGATTCCAGCGGGAAGACCCGGTCGACGAGCGGGTCCAGGTCGACGGCGCCCGACTCGACGAGCTCCACCAGCCGGTCCCAGTAGCCGACCCCGGACAGCGCGGCGTGCAGCGTGACGTCCTTGATCACCAGTGCGGCGGCGTCGAAGCCGTCGACGGGGTGGTGGGGCGTGCCGAGCTGGGCGATCCGGCCGCCCGGGGCGACCAGGCCGACGGCCGCCCGGACGGCGGCGCCGCTGCCGGAGGCCTCCACCACGGCGTCGTACGCCCCCTGGTCCCGCTCGCCCGGCGCCGCCAGGGCGGGCAGGCCGAGGGCGGCCGCGAGCTCGCGGGCCGCGGGGTGCGGGTCGAGGACGACGGTGTCCGCACCGAGCGCCCGCGTCACCTGGGCCGCGGCGAGCCCGAGGGTGCCGCCGCCGAGCACGGCGACCCGGTCGTGCCGGCCCACCGCGATCCGGTCCACCGCGTGCACGGCCGCCGCGGTGGGCTCCAGCAGTGCGGCGGCGGTGTCGGACAGGGCGTCGGGGATCCGGGTCAGGGTGTCCACCGGGGCGGTCAGCAGCTCGGTCCCGGCGCCGGGTCGGGGCCCCAGCACCCCGATCTCGCTGCGGTCGGGGCAGTAGCGGATCCGGCCCGCCCGGCAGGCCGGGCAGCGCCCGCAGACCCGGAAGTTGTGCCCGGAGACCCGGCGTCCGGCCCAGTCGGCGTCGACGCCGGGGCCGGTCCCGCACACCGTGCCGACCCACTCGTGGCCCGGGACGAACGGGTAGCTCTTGAGGCCGTCCCGCAGGTAGTTGCTGGTGCCGTCGAAGAAGCCGAGGTCGGTGCCGCAGAACCCGAGCAGGCCGACCCGGACGAGCACCTCGCCGGGGCCCGGTACGGGCGGGTCGACCTCGGCGATCGTCACCGTGCGCGGTGCGGTCAGCAGGATGGCTTTCACGGGGCGTTCTCCCTGGGAGCGGTGTGAGGGGTGTGCCGGGTGTGACGGGTGTGCAGGGACGCCTCGCGACACGCGGTGACGTCGGCGCGCAGGCGGCCGGGGGCCCGGCGGTAGTCGTTCTCGACGAGCACCGTGCGGGCGCCGGCGTGCCGCAGCAGGTCCGGCAGTTCGGTGCGGATGCCGCGCCAGGTCGTGGGGCGCGAGGGGTCCTTGACGTGCAGGTCGGGCAGCAGCAGTCCGGCCGCCGCGACGGCGCGGGCGAAGCCGGCGGGCGGGGTGCCGGCGTCGAGCAGGTTGCCGGTGTCCAGGACGAGGCGCAGGGCCGGGCGGCCCACCGCGCGGGCGAGGGCGAGGCTGTCCTCGGCGTCGAGCGGTGACTCGTAGGCGAGCGTCAGCCCGGCCGCGTCGGCTTCGTCGCCCAGGGTTTGCAGCAACTCGGCCGTCCCGGCGCGTAGGTGGGGAGTGACGGGCAGGCTGCGCCGGAAGCCCGGGACGTGCAGGACCCGGGCGCCCAGGCGCAGGGCGCAGTCCAGGGCCCGGCGCAGCAGGGCGAGGGCGGCGGGGTTGGCCGTGCCGTCGGGGAGGGCCAGGCCGAGGTCGTTGGCGTGGTTCACCGCCAGGACGGGGACCGGCAGGATCCCGGCGATCCCCTGGGCGGCGGCGAGTTCGGCAGGGTCGTCGAGGAACGGGCCCCGGTGGGCCCCGCCGAAGTCCAGCTGGAGCGCGTCCGCCCCGGCCGCGAGCGCGGCCCGGGCGGCGGCCGTCCGGTCGTCCGCGATCCGCCACTGCGGTGCGGCCACCGGGAGGGCGGTCACCGGCCACCCCCGACCCCGTACTGCCGGTCCCGCGGAGGTGCCACCCGGATCGCCGCCTTGAGGACCCGGCGGCCGTCCGCGGCGCGCCGCCGCGTGGTCAGGACCGTGTTGACGAGCTCGGCGGCCCCGTCGAGCCCGACCTCGTGGGTGAGGACGTCCCGGCCCAGCGCCTCGCGCGGGGCGGTGAGATGGGCGACGGCCTCGCGCAGGTGGTCGCCCGACACGCCCCGGTGGCCGTGCAGGAGCAGCGGACCGGCGGGCCGGGCGAGGCTGGTGGCCCGCGGCGGCCACGGCGCGCCGCCGCAGTGCTCGGCGCGCACCGCCGTGACGTCGACCGGGCCGGCGGTCAACTCGACCGGGCCGGACGGCAGTCCGGCGTGCACGTCCACGACCAGCGTGCCCGGCACGAGGCGGTCCAGCGCCCGCAGGGCGTCCGGGGTGCCGGTGCGCGGGGTGGCGATCACCGCGGCGACCGGTCCGGGCAGGGCGGCCAGCAGAGCCGGCAGCGCGGGGTCGTCCGGGTGGACGGCGCCGTCGCCGTGGCCGGCCAACAGGACGCGCAGGCCCGGCAGTTCGCGCGGCCACAGCTCGGTGGCGAGGCGGCCCACGATGCCGTCCCCCCAGACGACCAGCGAGGCCGGGCGCACCAGGCGGAGCGTGGTGCGCAGCCCGTACAGGACGGAGGCGAGCGGCTCGGCCAGCGAGGCGACCCGGGGGCGCACGGCGCTGTCCGGCACCGGGACGACGAGGCCCGCGCGCACCGCCGACGCCGGGATCCGGGCGAGCTCCGCCCACAGGCCGGGCAGGTTGTGCCCGAGCAGGAACGACGGGTCGTCCGGGTGCGTGGGGTTCACGGTGACGGGCGTGCCCGGGGCGAGCCCGGTGTCGCCCGGCTCGACGACGTACGCCACTCCCTCGTGCCCGAGCACCGGGGTGGGGTCGTCGCGCAGGCCGCGCAGGATCTGCCAGTCGGTGCCGCAGATGCCGGCCACGGCGGGGGCGAGCAGCGCGTCGCCCGGCCGCAGCGCGGGGGTGGGCACCTCGGCGACGTCGACGAGGGTGCGGCCGTGGCGGTCCGGGGCACGGCGCACCAGCGCGCGATGCGTGGCCGGGGTCGGGGCGCCGGTCGTGCTCGCGGCGCCGGCCGGGCGCACCGGGCTCACGGTGCTCGCCGCGCTCACCGGGCGATCCTCGGCGGCCAGTGGCCGATGCACTCCGCGCCGCGCAGCGCGTCCACGTCGCCGGGGCCGCACAGCACCAGGCGGTCGTCGAGCCAGGCCCGGCCGTAGCCGCGGGCGGCGTACGAGGTGGAGGCGGCCAGGCGGCGGCGCAGCTCGGTGGCGTAGTGCGCGCCGAGGCCCTCGACGACGCCGCCGCCGAGCCCGAGCAGGTCCAGGTGCGGGTCGAGGCACCACAGGGTGCGGATCAGCTGGGCGACCGGTTCGACGCACAGGCCGAGCAGCCGCCGGGCGGCCGGGTCGCCGGCGTCGAGCGCGCCGGGCAGCCAGTCGGCCACCCGTGCGGCGTCCGGCAGGCCCAGGCGTTCGGCGACCCGGACGAAGCCGGGGCCGGCGGCGAGCGAGGCGAGGTGGTCGGGGCCGCCGCACTCGCACGGCAGCCCGGCCAGGTCCGGCGGGCAGGCGACGGTCAGGTGTCCGACCTCGCCCTGCAGGCCCCACGCGTCGACGGGGATCACCGTCCGCTCCAGGTCGGCGGTGCGCAGCGCGATGCCGCTGCTGACGGTCAGGTAGGCGACGCGCCGGGTGCCGGGGCGGGCGTGGTTGACGGCGAAGTCGGCGAGGGCGGCGGTGACGTCGTTGACGAGGGTCCAGGTGACGTCCGGCCGGTGCTCGCGCAGGGCGGCCATGAGGTCGTACGGCTCGTCCGCCGCGCCCCACAGCGGGGCCGAGCCGTGGACGACGCCGGTGAGGTGGTCGATGGCCGCGCCGAAGGAGACGGCGGCCCTGGCGCCGGGCGGGGCGGCCCCGCCGAGCAGCTCGACCATGTCCCGCCGCAGGTCCGCGACGGCCCGTTCCGGGTGCCGCAGCCGGCTGGGCGCGGGCACCCGCTCGACCGGGCTCCCGGGGCCCCCGGCGCGCCAGCGCACCCAGGTGCCGCCGACGTCGGCGGCGAGGGTGGTCGCGGCCGGGGCCGTTGTCCCGGTCACGGCCGCACCGGCCGGCCGTCGGCGACGGGTTCCGGCACGGTGAGCGTCACGCCGGGGCGGGACGGGTCGGCCGGGGCCACCGCGAAGCCCCGGAAGTCGGGGTGCCGCTCCGCCTCGTGGTCGTGGTCGGCGCAGCCGCCGATGACCACCGTGCGCGCGCCGGAGGCCAGTCCGGCGCGGATGCCGGCGGGGGAGTCCTCGAAGACGACGGTCTCCCGCGGTTCCACGCCCACCCGCCGGGCGGCGAGCAGGTAGCCCTGTGGGTCGGGCTTGCCGCGGGTGACGTCGTCGGCGCTGACCAGCAGCTCCGGTACGGGCAGTCCGGCCGCGCCGAGCCGCACTTCGGCCAGTCGGCGGCTCGCGGAGGTGACGACCGCCCAGGAGCCGGGCGGCAGCGCGGCGAGGAGCGCGGCGGCGCCCGGCACGGCCGTGATGCCGGCGGTCTCCGACTCCTCGTGCGCGACCAGCCGCCGCGTCTCGGACGCCGCGAGCGGCGCGTCGGCGACGAAGCGGTGCACGGTCTCGCGGGTGGGGCGGCCGTGGGCGTAGGCGAGGACCTCGGCGAGGTCCAGCCCGTGCCGCCCGCTGAAGTCCGCCCAGGTGGACTCGACCAGGGCGGTCGAGTCCACCAGGGTTCCGTCCATGTCGAACAGCAGTGTGTGTGCCTGGAGCTGTGGCACGGGTCCTCCTCGACGTCGTGCTCGGGGACAGGGAGTCGGGCGCGCTCAGACGCCGGACGGGGGCGATGACAGTGCGCCGGACGGGGACGGCGGGCGGGACGGTGACACCGCGTCGGACTGGGACTGCGGGCGGGACTGGGACTGCGGGCGGGACTGGGACTGCGGGGTCCCTGCGCGGACCGGCGTCCAGCTCCGGTCCTCGTGCACGACCAGCGCCTCGCCCGCGTACGGCACCCCGCGCGTGCGGGCGAGTTCGGCCGCGAGTGGCCCGAAGTGCGCGGGCGTCATGTAGGCCCCGTAGTCGAAGCCCGCCGGCCGGCGGGCGCGGATGCCGGGGGTGTCCACCATCCCGGCGGGCAGCGCCTGGATGAACGTCACCTCGGCGGGGTCGGTCTCCTGGGCGACGGAGCGGACCAGCGAGTCGGCGGCGGCCTTGGTCGCGGCGTAGCCGGACCGGTTCGGGCCCGCGTTGTAGACCACCTCGGAGGAGATGTGCAGGAACAGGCCGGGGCCGGCCGCGCGCAGGGCGGGCAGCGTCTCCTTCAGTGTCCACGCCAGCCCGTGCACGTTGACCGCGAACTGGTCCAGCCAGTCGGCCTCGTGGACGTCCGTGAAGGGCTCGCGGCGGTCGGTGAAGTACACGGCCGAGTAGCAGACCAGGTCGACCCGGGGCGGGATGCCGGAGCGCAGGGCGGCCCGCGCCGCGTCGCCGTCGCGCAGGTCCAGCGGGTGCCAGGCGAGCAGGTCGGCGCCGGGGCCGGCGGGCCGGGAGCGGCTGAGGACGTGGGTCTCGACGCCCTCGGCGGCCCACGCGTCGGCGACGCCCCGGCCGATGCCGGTGGATCCGCCGATCACGACGGCGGTGACGGGCCGGGCCCCGCCGTGGGGGGCGCTCACGCCCACCTCGCTGCGCTCGCTCACGCGCTCACCCGCGCGTAGCCGGCCGGGATGTGCCCGGCCACCGCGGCCTTGCGCCGCAACAGCTCGGTGGCGGCGCGGAGTTCGGCCGGGGTGACGTCGTTGACGAAGTGGTGCCGGCCGATCCCGACGGGCAGCGGCAGCCGCTGGTGGCCGTCGCGATGGCGGACGGTGTCGAGCAGGGCGGCTTCCAGGAGCGCCGGGTCGGCCAGGACGTCGTTCCACACGGGCAGTCCGAGCGCGGTGGCCACGCGGTAGATCCGGTCGGCCTGCTCCTCGGAGAGGTCGCCGCGCAGGGTGGCCAGCGCGGTGGTGAGGGCCATGTCGATCATGACGGCCTCGCCGTGCAGCAGTTCCGGCAGCGCGTGCATCTCGACGGTCGGGCTGAAGGTGTGCCCGTAGTCCACGCACCGCTCCAGGTGGGACTCCCACAGGTTGGGCTGGAGCTCTTCGAGCATCAGGTGGATGGCCTCGGCGACGATCGCGTCCGACGCGGCGGCCAGCTCCCCGGTGGAGCCCTGGAGCCGGTCCGCGTGGACGGCGGCGCCCCAGGACTCCAGCAGCGCGAACAGTTCCTCGGAGCGGATGAGGGCCATCTTCATGATCTCGGCGAGGCCGTTGCTGATGTGCCGCGGCGCGAGGCTGCGCAGGAAGGTGCGGTCCAGGAAGGTGGCCGTCGCCGGGGCGTAGGTGCCCAGGCGGTTCTTGCCGAGGCCGTAGTTGACGCCGGTCTTGACGCCGACCCCGGCGTCGACCAGGCCGATCAGCGTGGTGGGGATGCGGATGTACGGGGTTCCGCGCCGGTAGAGGCTGGCGGCGAAGCCGACGATGTCGGTGAGCACGCCGCCGCCGATGGCGAGGACCGGCTCGCGGCGGCGGTCGATGCCGAAGTCGTTCATGGCGTCGACCACGCGCAGGACGGACTCCCACTCCTTCACGGGTTCGTCCGCCCGCAGCGGCAGCATCGTGACCGCGACGCGGTGGTAGGTGAAGTAGTCGCGGATCCGGCCGCCGTAGAGCTTGTCGACGTTCTCGTCGATGACGACGAGGCGGCGGTCGCCGGCGCGCATGGGCGCGTCCGGGCAGCCGTCGAGGAGGGCCGTGTTGTCGAGCGCGAACAGGTGGTCGGAGCTGACGACGTGGTAGCGCACCTGGCGGACGGCCTCCACCGTCCACGCCGGGCCGCCGGCCCGGCCGTCGTCGACGCTGTGCCGCAGGCCCTGGGTGAAAGTCGTACCGCTGCGCATGTCTCCTCCGGATTCGGAAGGGTTCGGGCGGTCCTGCGTCCCCGGCCTCCCGGGGCTCCTGCGCCCTGGACTGCCAGGGCTCCCGCACCCCGGGTGGCCGGGGCGACGCAGGACCTTCTCACAGGACGATTGTCTTTGTGGCGATCGCAAACGCCAGTATATTAGCACTTGCTGCCACTATATTGGCAGGTGTGTTGATGAGGTGGCACTGGTGTTAGACTTCGAGAACCTCGGCGACTTCACAGGCGAAGCGCTAGCGTCTACCCTGCCGTCACCGAACGTCGCGCCGAGTCGTCCCGACCCGAGGCGCCGGAGCCCAGGGAGACGGACATGGCCACGTTGGCGGAACGCCTCAACGCGTGGTTCGCGGATGCAGCCACCACGGACGCCGTGGGACGCCGCCGGGAACCCTCCACGTCCGAGGTCGCCCAGGCGATCTCCGAGGACCCGTCCCACGACGTCACCATCTCCAGGAGCTACCTGGCCGCCCTGCGCAACGGCTCGCAGACCAACCCCACGATCAGCGTGCTCGCCGCGATCGTGCAGTACTTCCGCGCCCGCCCGATGACCCTCCCGGTCTCGGTGGGGGCGCTCATCAACGAGGAGACGGCCGCCGACGCGGCCGACGACCCGGCCTGGGCCTCCGTCCTCGCCGACCGGCAGGTGCGCTCGATCGCGATGCGGGCCGGCGGGATGACCCCGGAGGTCCGCGAGCAACTACTGTCGATCATGGACGCGCTGGACGCCCCGAGGCCTCCGGCGCCGAGTCCCGGGGAGGACACCGCACGATGAAGGCCGTGGGGATCACGCGCACCGGAGGCCCGGAGGTACTCGGCCTCCTCGACCTGCCCGAACCGGACGGGGACGGACTCGTCATCCGGGTGGCGGCCGCCGCCGTCAACCCCGTGGACCTGGCCACCCGTTCGGGCTTGATCCCCACCGCCCTCCCGGCCGTCCTCGGCTGGGACCTCGCCGGCACCGTCGCCCACGCACCCGCCGGCTGCGGCTACACCGCCGGCGACCGCGTCATGGCGATGACCGCCCAACTGGGCACCGGTGTCGGCAGCATGGCGGAGTACGTCCGCTTCGACCCCGAGTACGTCGTCCGCGTCCCCGACGCCCTGGACCTCGTCGACGCGGCCGCCCTGCCGCTGGCCGGCGTCACCGCCGTCCAGGCGCTGCGCCGCACCCCCGTCCGGGCCGGCCGCCGGGTGCTGCTCGTCGGCGCCCAGGGCAGCCTCGGCGGACAGCTCGCCGTCCGGCTGCTCGACGAGCCGGACACCACCACCGACCTCCTCGTCCGCCCCGGCGACGCCGAGGCCTGCCGGGCGCTGCGCCTCGGCCGCCCGGGCGGGGGAGCGGTGCTGACCGACCCGGCGCGCGTCGAGGCGAAGGCCTACGACGTCGTCGTGGACGCCGGCGGCGCCCCGGACCTGATCGAGGCGGTGTGCCCGGGCGGCACGTTCCTGACCCTCGTCCCGTTCGCCGCGCCCGACCCGGCCCGCCGCCCGGACGTGGAGTTCGTCCTCCACGGTGTGGAGCTGGACCGCGCGGACCTGGCCGAGGTGGCCGCCCGCGCCGCCCGCGACGCCGGTGTGCGGCCGCGGACGACCGTCCTCCCGTTCGCCGACGCGCACGAGGCGCACCGGCGGCTGGAGGCCGGCGGATTCCGGGGCAAGTTCGTCCTGGTGCCGTAGGGTTCCCGCACCCTCGGGCCGGTGCGCCGGGCGGCGCACCGGCCCGGGCGGCTACGCCGCGCCCGTGCGCTGGGCCCGCAGCGCCCGCAGCTCGCGGGAGATCTCGATCAGCCCGACGAGGTCGCTCTCGTAGTCGTCGGAGGCCTCGCGGGGCCCCGGGATGAACAGCGCGTTCGTCTTCGGCGCCGCCTCGCCCAGCGACTGCGCCCCGTACAGGAGCAGCGCGCGGTCGACGATGCGGGCCGCCGCGCGCGGATCCTTCGGCAGACCGTCCCCGCCGGGTGCCAACTCGTCGGCGGCGAGCCGGAGGTAGGGGCCGAGCCGGGTCAGCCCGTCCCGGCACTCGACGTACCGCCGGTACGTCGCCGAGGCGTAGTCCGCGACGGGCCCCAGCTGCCGCCCGACGAAACTCCGCTGGTCGAGGATCAGTTCGGGGTAGAAGACCGCCACCCGCTGCCACAGCGCCTCCAGGCCGTGGTACTGCGCGCGGTGGTCGCGCCGGTCCCGCCGGAGCTGGAACAGGCCCACGAAGAACGGCAGGCTCAGCCCCGCGCACACCACGATCGTGGCGGCGATGCCGAAGCCGAAGTCCTCGTCGTACGTCACCGGCGTCCCGGGCGCGCGCAGCCCCGGCAGGTTGACCCACAGGACGCGGAAGACGCAGCTCAGGTCCAGCCCGATCAGGCCGGCGGCGATGACCGCCAGGGACCATCTGCGCAGCGGGTGCCCGGCGCGCGAGTGCCGCAGGGCGAGCAGGGCGCACGCGGCGTACCCGGAGAACAGGAAGACGTTGCCCAGGTCGTAGAACACCCGCACCCGCCAGTCGAGCAGGAAGTGGCTGGTCAGGGTGTGGTTGCGGAGCGGCGGCGGCAGCAGGACGGTCATCGCGACCATGCCCGCCAGGCAGGCCGCGCACAGCAGCACCTCCCACGAGCGCCCGGCCGTACGGCGGTTGATCGGGCGCTCCCGCAGGAACGAGACCATGAGGCAGAGCCCGACCAGGACCAGCGCGTTGTAGCTGCACTTGGCGACCCCAGCGGTGGTGCGCCGGTCGAGGAGGGCGACCAGGCGGGGCTGCGCCAGCAGGTTGCCCAGCCCCATGAACAGCAGGGACAGGCTCAGGTGCAGCCGCATGGGATCGCGGAAGCGGCGGCGGACGAGCGCGGGCAGCGTCCAGGCGGTACCGGCGAGCAGCGTGACGATGGCGACGCAGTCGAACGCCCTCACGTCAGCCCGTCGGTCAGGACCAGGCTGTTGTACACCGAGGGCTGCCAGGGCTCGTCGATGCCGTAGCGCTGCGCCCGGCGCCCGAGCGTGATCGCGTGCCGCATGATCGTGGAGGCGATGACCTCGGCGTCCCGCTCGTCCCGGTCGGAGTAACACCCGTGCGGCCCGGCCTCGGTGGGCCGTCCGCCCGCGAGGTCGTACGCGACGATGTGGCCGACCTCGTGCAGGATGATGTGGGCCTGGTGGGCCTTGGTGGTGTGGGACTGGTAGACGATGGCGTCCTCGTGCGGGCGCGATATCAGCATGCCGAACGGCCCGTCGACCGGCAGCTCCCACGGCATCAGCCGGATCGGCGTGCCGCGGTCCTCGCCGAGCCGCTCGCACAGCTCCGCCGGGTCGAGCGGCACGGGCAGCTCCAGCCGCCGCATCAACCGACGGCTGTGGGTCTGCAAGTGGGCGTCCCGGCTCCGGCCCTGGCGCGAGTCCCTTAACCGCCGATAGGAGTCCCGTACACGCCTGCTGAGCATTGCTTTCCCCCGCGTTGATCTCTTTAGGCCTTACCCAAACCTACGTCAGCAAGTGGGCTCCACCCAGATTTCCCAATCGAACGTAACGAAAACGTAACGCCATGTAATGGACAGGGCAACCGGGTTCGGGGCCGACGCCGGGCGCGCCGGGTCAGGCGCGCTGGGCCGGGTGTGCCGCGCCGGGCATGCCACAGTGCCCCCGGTCCCGCCTTCATCGGCGAGACGGCCCGGTAGGCGGCCGTCATCGCGGGCATCGCGCACAGGCCGATGCCGAATCCGCGCACCACCATCGCGGCGCCGAGGTACCAGTAGTTGGTGTCGGAGCCGATGGCGACGAAGGGGAGGGTGGCGACGATGCTGACCATGCCGCCGATGAAGGAGGTCGGCCCGCTGCCCAGCTTGTCGATCAGCCGCGCGCCGAGCACCATCGCGATGGCGGCGCCGCTCGGGATCGGCACCCTCTACCGGCACTTCCCCACCCGGGAGGCGCTGCTGGCCGAGCACACCGACCCCAAGCGCGCCTCCCGCATCCTGGCGCTCCTCAACGCCGGGCTGCTCAGTGACGGGCGTCCCACGCTCTGATCCGCCCGCGCGCGGTTCGGTGCCGAGCAGCGCGGCGCCCGCGCCGTCGCGTGTCCGGGATCCTGCGTTCCTGGGGCCGGCGGTGTGCCCGGGCGTTCTGGTCCATGCTGATCAGCTACGGAAGCTCCTGGGTCCACGTTCCGGTCCTGCCGCCCGAGGAGGAGGGGCCGGGCCGGTGGCACCCCGAACGGCTCTGCCCGGAAGTTCCGCTGACGCCCCTCGAACGCTTCCTGGCGGAGCAGTTGGGCACCGGACCGTTCTGACCGCTCCGGTCGGCCGGAGCACGGACGCCTGCGTGAGGTCGCCGTTCCCGGCCGCCCGGGGCCGAGGGCCGGGACCCGGGGCAACCCCGGCGGACCGGGCGGCGGGTACGGGCCGGACCGGGCGGCGGGTACGGGCCGGACCCGGCCGCGCGTTCGCGGCCGGGGCACCGGCCGCCCGGCTCAGTGGGTGGCGCCGGCCAGGCCGGTGAGCCGCTGCGCCACGTCCGCCGGGCTCGGCATCGCCGCGATCTCGGCGCCGACCTCGCGCGCGGCCCGGCGCAGCCCCTCGTCGGTGAGCAGCCGCTCCAGCAGCGCGGGGCCGATCTCCTCGGCACTCGCCCGGAGCCCCGCGCCGCGGGCGTGCACGGCGTCCGCGGTGATGTAGCGGTCGGAGCCGTCGGGCAGCACGAGTTGCGGGACGCCCGCGTCCAGCGCGCCGAGCGCGCTGGCGCTGCCGCCGTGGTGGATCGCCGCCGCGCTGGTGTCCAGCAGCGCCCGCCACGGCACCCAGCCGTACGCGCGGACGTTGTCCGGCAGCGTGCCGAGCGTGCTCAGGTCGAGTTCGCCGGTGGCCAGCACGAACTCCGCGTCGAGGCCGGCCGCCGCCGCGATCACCCGCTCGACCCTGGTCAGGCCGTCGGTCTTGGGCGGCACGGTGCCGAGCGTCACCGCGACGCGCGGGCGGCCGGCGGGCGCGGCCAGCGGTGCCGGGACGCCGCCCTCGCCGTTGTACGAGACGGGCCGCATCGAGCAGCCGTACAGATCACCCCCCGTCGTGCTCGGCGGTGCGAGGTCGATGGTCTCGGCCGGCTCGGGCAGCCGGTCGATCCCGTGCCGCGCGAAGGTGTCCGCCATCTCGGCGAGCATCAGCGCGCGCAGCTTCGGGGTGCGGACGAAGCCCAGGTCGTGCTGGACGGCGGGCACGCCCAGGCGGGCCGCCGCGAGCAGGGCCACCGGGAACTGGTACTCGTACACCACGAGGTCCGGCCGCCACCGTGCGGCGAGTTCGACCACCGCGTCGGCCACCCGGCTGTTGACGTGGGCTGCGAGCGGCACGAACGCCTCGCGGTCGGCCGAGTTGGTCGCGATCACCCGCTCCATCAGGTCGGGCCGCCGGGTGCGGCCGGCTTCCCTGATCTCCTTGCGCCAGTCGACGCCGGGGGCGATGGACAGGTACGGCAGCCCGGACGCGGCGACCGGCTCGCCGCCGTCCATCGAGGCCACCGCGACCTCGTGGCCGAGCCCGCGCATCGCCCTGGCGAGCGGGACCAGCGGGAAGAGGTGGCCGAAGCCGGGGGCGCCGGCGAACAGTACGCGCATGGGAGGAACCTCGGTCGTCGGGACGGGCGGGATCAGGAGGAGGCCCGGTGCAGGGCGGCTTCGAGGCCGTTCAGCACGGCGTTGCAGTCGCGGTGCAGGGTGGCGGCGTCGACGGCGGTCAGCAGGAAGACGCCGAGCCAGTTGCGCGACCCCGCGGCCGGGTCGAAGGCCGGCACCGGCTCGCCCTCGGGCAGGGTGAAGGCCGGCACGGCCTCGATGGTGCTGCCCGGCGACAGCAGGCCCTGCCAGTCCACGGCCCGCGGGTTCCAGACCGGGCTGCTCCGCCAGGGCGTCCCGGCCGCGTCGGCCGGGACGACGGCCACCGACGCGGCGGCCCTCACCCCGTCGGTGAGCATGGCCGCGGGGTAGTCGACGCGCTCGCCGAGCAACTGCCGCACCAGCATGCCGATCGGGTCGAGCCCGAAGACCTCGTGGACCTGCCGGGTCGTCAGCAGGCCGCCGAACCTCGCGGCGGTCTCGATGACCACCAGCCCGCCGTCCGCCATGAGCTTCAGCTCGGTGTGCGTGCCGCAGTTCTCCAGCCCGAGCGCGTCGACGGCCTGCCGCGAGACCTCCTCGATCCGGCGCTGCACCGGCACCGGGAGGACCGCGGGCGAGGTGCTGGCCACCTCGACGAAGGAGGGCACGGTCGGCAGCTTGGCGGTGATGGCCAGCGGGTGGTAGACGCCGTCCGCGACGATCCCCTCCACGCTCACGTAGTCGCCGTAGCCGGGCTCCTCGTACCAGCCCGCGGTGGAGCCCTGGGCGATCTCCTCGACCAGCCGGTCCCGGTCGGTGTCCGCGGCGTAGAGCTCGTTCATGCCGACCCGGCTGCCGGCCCGCAGCCCGCGCTCGATCTCCTCCCACGCCGGGGCGGCGTCCTCGGGCGCGTCCAGCACGATCTGTGCCACCGACCCGGCGCCCCAGGCCGGCTTGAGCAGCAGCGGGGGCGTCAACCCGGCCAGCGCGGCGTCCAGGTCGGCGAGGCTGTCGACCCGGCGGAAGGCGGGTATCGGCACGCCGGCCGCGGCCCACGCCTCCCGCATCAGCCTCTTGTCCCGGGCGCGGAGGATCCCCTGGCCGGCCCCGGCCAGCCCGAGCCGGCTCGCCGCGTGCGCGACGGCCAGCACGGCGAACTCCGAGAGGGTCAGCACCGCGTCGGCCCCGAGGGCCTTCGCATGCTCCACGATCAGCTCGACGAGCTCGTCGCCGCGCGGGGCGTCCGGCACGAGTTCGATGCTCGTACAGCTCGGACGCCAGACCTCCTCCGCGGTCGTGGGCAGCGGTGCCAGCGCGAGGACGTGCAGCTCGCCGCAGGCGGCGATGCGGGGGAAGGCGTATTCGAGCGGGGCTCCGCCCTTGACGTAGACGTACAGGATCTTGTTCAACTTCGGCTCTCCATAAGGAAGTTCAGTTGGCCCGGCGGCACGTGCGAGCTGCCTCGCGCAGGCCTGCTCAGGGCTGGGGGCCAAGGGTGCGGGACTCGTCAGCCGGCGGTGCGGAAGGGGCGCACCTGCAGCAGGCTGATCCGGTCGCCCTCGACCGCCCACTCGACGTCGACCGGGGCGTCGTACGCCTCGTCGGGCGAGAAGTGCGACTGCAGCAGCCGGCTGATCAGGGCCAGCCGGCCCAGGACGTCCTTGGTCCCGCCGTCCAGGTCGGCGCCGGCGGTGCCCAGCGAGACCGTGCGGCTGCCGCCCTCCATCGTGTTGCACAGGTACTGGATCGGGGCGCCCCGGCCGGTGACGACGTCGGTCACCGAGCGCGGCGAGATGTTGAGGAGGACGTTGCGGAAGTCCCCCGGGCTCAGCGGGTTGCAGCTCACCAGGACGCCGCCGACGGTGGCACCCACCTGCTCCTGGACGATCACGCCCATGCGGCAGTGCTCCGGCGGGATGCCGGCCTGGCTCCGCAGCAGCACCGCGCGCGGCGACAGCAGCGACGCCCACACCTCCCGGACCGCGTCGAGGAGCGCATCGCCCGGGGTCGTGCCCGGGGCCATGCCGCCCGCACTCCCGACGTTCGCCACCGACTCGTACAGGCCGGCGGCCGAGAAGCCGGGCAGGTCCTCGGCGTTGGAGGAGCTGCGGACGACCAGGACGGGTGCGCCGTACAGGTGCCGGCCGACGGCCCGGTCGATCTCGGTGCGGATCGGTCCGGGTACCGGGACGGCGCGGATCAGCCGCTGCGCTTCGAGGCAGAGCTCCTCGACCCGCTGGGCCGAAGTCCCGTCGGACACAGCCGAATCGATCGCTCCGACGACTCCCCGGAGCTCTGCCGACGAGTCGAGGAAGCACTGCTGGAGGGCGAAGGGCAGAACGATCCCGCGCGGAACCTGGGCATGCTCCTTCACCAACTGCTGTGCGGCGAAATCGAGTTCCGCGACGTCCGCGTCCTCCGGGAGGTCGAGCTGCCGGGCCAGGTAGCGCAGCAGGTTGTCCCGGGGCGGCCGGGGCGCGCGGTAGAAGCCGAGCCAGCGCGGCGAGCCGTGCTGCAGCAGGTGGGTGAGCTCGCCGAGGCCCGCCGCCTTGGTGCCGAACCGGACGTGGTCGCCGGCGCGCAGCTCGGACAGCGGGGCGATCGGCGTGGGCGTGAGGTCGGGCACGTCCACGACGACGCGGTCGCCCGGCGCGGCGGGCCGCGTGTCCCCGGGGTTGCCCGGCTGCGCGGCCTCCAGGTGGAAGTCCTCGCCGTCCGCCGCGACCCGGTAGCGCACCCACCGCCCGGCCAGCCCGGCACGCTCGATCCGTTCGACGGCCCCGAGGCCGACGGCGTTGGGGATCCGCCAGCCGGCGGCCATCACGTTGATGTGGGAGAGCGGCGTGGTGTGCTCGGTGTGGATGATCCCGGACACCCGGGGGATGTCCTCGGGCACCCGCGGCATCACCACGATGTCGTGCCACGCCAGCGGCTCGGGATCACCCCGGTACTCCTCCTCCGACCGGAACACCCGCAGCCGCCCGTGGGCCGCCCCGGCCGCGAGCGGCACGAACGCGGCCGTGGAGTAGAGCTGGTGGGACAGTACGCGCGGTATCTCGCTCTCCGGGATGCGGGCGACGTAGCCCTCCTGCCGGTGGTTGGCCGGCTTGAGGACCAGCGGCAGCGCCGGGTCGACGTGCTCGCGCACCCGGTGGAAGAAGTGCCGCAGCATCTCCTGGGACATGGTGTCGACGTCGACCGTTTCCAGGGACAGGAATTCGCCGTGGTGGTTGTGGTGGGTGTGGTGCGCGAGGGTGCCGAGATAGAAACGGCGATCGGGATTCCGGTAAACCTCGTCGTTGAACGCGTCGAGCCCGCGGGCCAGTTCGTCGATCGACATTCCGAGGATCTCGCTCGCGATGTACCGGACGTGGAGGGTGCCGTCGGCACTGTCGATGAAGTGGAGCACCGACTCCTGACGGTCGAGCACGATCTTCACGTAGGGGTAGCCCCCGACCTGCCCGGCGAGCCGGGAGAACTCCTGGAGCGTGAGCTGTTCATCTGGAAGGCGGGGCCGCGTGGTCGCGTCGTTGCGATCCGACCGGGTAGTGCGCACAGTTCAGCCATTCGTCATCGTGTACACGATCATGTGTACTTGGTGCAGAAGGGTGGTACGGCTACGCACACACTGCCATCGAATATGAAGGTTTGACGAATGATCACACGGCATCAGGCCATCGCGAATCGTTTCGGCCAGGTAAACGGCCGCCAATGAATGATGTGACCCTCGTGGCTGTGGCAAGGGTCACATCGGGGATGTGCGTCCAGATGCTTGATGTGCGATCAAGCGCATCCGGAATTATTGATTTCCATACGATTCTCCGGCGACCGCCGGCCGTTCAGTCCGCCACGGCGTACGCCACCGTCACCGGCGCGTGGTCCGACCACCGCTCGGCGTGGGTGTCGGCACGCTCCACGCGGGCTTCGGTGGCGCGGGCGGCGAGGCCGGGGGTGGCGACCTGGAGGTCGATCTGCCAGCGGATAGACGCCTTTTCGAAAGACGTCCGCCCAGTCGATCGACGCCTATTCGGTGGTGGGGGGGGGGGGGGGGGGGGGGCGGCGCCCCGGCCCCCCCCCCCCCCCCCACGGGGGTACCGTTGTTTCAGCGGCGCGACCAGCAGTCGAGCAGCACCGGTTCCAGCCGCAGTCGACTGCCGTCCCGGTCGAAGGCCTGGAGTGCTTCCAGACAGGTCAGGGCCCACTCGGATGAGGGTAGGTCCAGGCCGGCCAGCTCGATCGCGATGAGGACGTCCGCCTCGTCGGTCCAGTCCGTGCCGAACTCCTCGGCCACGGCGCGATAGCCCTGTCCCACCAGCGGATCCGCGGTGACTCCGACGGCGTGGAGGAAGTCTGCGGCGAACTCCTTCTGCTGGAGGTTGTCGCGCAGCACGTTCAGGGCCTCCTCCTCGTTCCCGGAGTGGTTGTGCAGGCTGATCGCCCGGTCCAGCAGGACAGGCCACCCGCCGGTGAGTTCGAGCAGCCGGGTCACCCGTTCCGCGGTGAATAGGTCGGTGTGCTGCGCCCAGGTCCGCAGGCTGCGCTGGTCGTGACGGCGGAGGAAGACCGCGATCGAGTCGATAACCTCCTGATCGGCCAGCAGCTCGCGCCAGAGCCGAAGTTGGTGGAGGCCGAGGATCAGGACGGCGGCCCGGGTGACACCCGGCCGTTCCGGCACGAGGGTGCGGGCGAGTGCCACGGCTTCCCGGCAGGTGTCCTCACCAGTCTGTTTTCTCGCCAGGTCGCTGACAATCACCCTTCGTTCACCGGGACGGCCATCGGTGAGAGCTTGCCGGAAGACCAACGGACGTCCGATTGGCGGCAAACTCCAACCCCCTACCCGGTCGGTGACCGACCGGAGCGTCCGTTCGATGTCACCGATACCGGTCGCGGGCGTGCCGAAGACCACCCTCGTCTGGTTGACGCGGCCAGCTGCCAGGAGGTCGTCCACCTGGGTGACGGTCAGTGGTGCGGTCCGCTTGTCGGGCAGCTCGGGTCGGCCTTCGAGGACGATGGTCTGCTCCAACGCGCATTCCTCGGAAGCGGTGAGCAAGCGGTTCTCGACCTCCTTGGCGGTGCCGATCATGCGCAGGGCGTTCGGCCCGCGCAGGTGCCAGCCCTGGCCGTCGTGGTTCGGCGCGAGGATACCGAGACCGACCATCTCCTGCAGGTAGGCGCGGAAGCCCTCGCTGTCCAGATCGACGAAGCCGTCGGGCCACCAGCTCGCGCACTCGTCACGGAGTTCGGCGTCGCTCAGACGGGTCTCCAACCCGTAGTCCCGAGCGTGTCGGGCGAGGACGTTCGCGATCACGTCGTACCGGTCGTCGAGCGTGAGGGTGTCCTTGAAAGCCGCGGTGATGTCGGCCCGCAGCGACGGGTCCGACTCGACCGCCTCGACATCGGTGACGGAGATGGCGTAGGGCGGGCCGCTGGCGTCTCCGCGGCTTCGCCGCTGTTGCATCACCTCCACCAGCCTGCTGCCGAACATCTGCAGGAGGAAAGGTTGGTACGAGCAGTAGCCCAGCACCCGGTTGACCAGGTCGACGTCGACGAACTCGAAGCCGAGGGCGCGCATCGGGTCGACCAGCAGGTCGGCTGCGAACTGTGGTGCGAGCGGGCCGATGACGGTCGGCGTCTGAGCCAGGTGGCTGAACGGTCCGTTGCGGGCCAGACGGGTGAAGCGCTGGACGGAGTGCAGGCCGGCGAAGACCACCTTCATCCGGCCGGGCGTTTCCGTGCACAGCCCGCGCAGTCGTCGGGTCTCGGTGCAGTGCGGCACGTCCGCCTCGAAGAAGCGGTCGCATTCGTCCATCAGGATCAGCAGCCGTCGGCGCGGTTCGGCGCCGAGCCATTTCTTGATGCCGGCGCGGACCCTCTCGTACAGATCGGTCTCGGCCTTGCGGCGAGGTTGATCGAGCACCTGCTGGTCGGTCAGCTCCCGGTCCAGGACACCCCAGATGGCGTCCGCGCCAAGCGCGGTGCCCTTGCCGATGTTGTGGTGGTCCAGGTTGAGGTACAGCTTCTGGTGGTAATCGGGTTGCTGCTCCGCGAACCGGTCCCCGGCATCGTTGAGCAGGGCCGACTTTCCAAGGCCACGTCCACCGAAGATGATCTGAGTGCCGTCCGGGTCCAGGATCTTCTTGCGCTCGGCGTCCCGCCCGTAGAACATCTCCCGACCGATTCGCCCGCGCTTCTCCCGGATGTACGGGTTCACCCCGGAGAACGGCAACAGCGTCTCGGTCGCCACGCTGACCTGGCGGTTACCCTGGGCCGCGAGGTAGGCGAGCGCGGCGTCGTCGACGACCATCAGCGGGGCGATGTTCACCGAGGCGGCGGCGAGCTCGGCTCGCGCCTTGCTGTCGAGGGTGCCGAAGTAGGCGACCAGCAGGCTTTCCTTGCTGGGTTCCTGGGCTACCCGGCTGAGCAACAGCTGAGCCGGGGGGCGGCCCCAGATCATCAGGACTCGGAGCCGACCGGCCTGTTCCTGGATCTTGGACCCGAAGGCCGGGGCCCAGGCGCGGCCGTTGATCGCGACGTCGAGCACGTCGACGAAGCGGTACTCGACGGTGCGCGGGAGACTGTCAAGCGGGACCACTCGCTTGGCCTCGTAGCCGAGGAGGTTGAGCACCAGGCGGAGATCCCGCGGCTCGGAGCCCAGCCGGTTTTTGGGCGGGGCGGTGCCGAGCCTCTGCCAGGCTTCCAGCGCCAGCGCCGCGCGCTCGGCCTCGTTGGCGGACAGCCGACTGTAGTCGAGCGCGGCCAGTTCCGGGTGCCGACCACGACTGCGGACCGATCGGATCAGGGCGCCGTCGATCCCGCGGCCGAGTCCATCGGGGACGGACGGAAAGAAGCCGGCCAGGTGGGAGTCGCCCGACACGATCTCGGGAACGGGCTCGCCGAGTTCAAGGAAGTACACGAGGTCGGCGGCGGTGGCCAGGCCGTCGGTCTCCAGGTGTCGCAGTACCTGTGCGTGGTCCTCGTCGCTGACCGCGGGCAGCGCGTCCAAGCGGGAGCGCAGCCGTTCGGCGGCTTCGTTGCGGAAGCGGGGGAGGAGTTCCGCCACCTTGTCCAGAGTGCGTCGCACCAGGATCAGTTCGCGCTTGCCGCTTTCTTCGGCGTCGGGCTGCGCCCCCGCGAGGAGCTCCTGGAGACCGACATCCTGATCGTCGGTGAGGGCGCCGTCGGCCTGCGCGCGCCGGAGTTCGGCGACCAGGTCGGTATGCCGGGCGAGCAGCTCCTCGCAACGCCGCCGTTCGGTCTCGAACAGGTCGGTACGACGGGTGGACGGGAAAGACGCCTGGTGCCCGTCCAGCGAGCCGTGTTCCGCGAGGTCGAGGATGCGGTGCGCGGCGCCGAAGGCGTCCTCGTTCTCTTGGATCGTCAGGGCCTCTTCCCAGGTCCGGTCCTGGGCCGCGAGCAACGCGTTCACCGTCGGTTGCTCGTCGGCGGCAAGGGGGATCTTGAGCAGTTCGGCATCGATCGTCTGATGAGCATCGAGGCCGAGCACGTGCCTCGGGAGGACCGGGACCGGGCCCAGCTCGACCTCCTCCACCAGAGCGCTGATCGAAACGTGCGCAGCCCATGCGGAGGCGGAGGTTAGTGCGTCGGTCGATCGACCCCTGATTCCGTCGAGGTCGTCCAGGGCCTGCTGCCGTCCGGCGAGAAGGGTCTGTCGCATGGCCGCGGTCTCCTGCCGGGCCCAGTCGGTCTCAGCCGTACGACCCTGCCTGATGGCCACGGTGATGTCGAGCCAGGACTTGGCGTAGTCCGTGGTCCGTTCGACGAGGTGCACGAGGTCCTGGCGGCCGGAACCCTGCAGTGCCCGGCCACTGGAGGCACGCAGTCCACGGTCCATCCGGTCGATCTCGGACTGGATGTCGGTGAGCCGGGACAAGCGGTCGACGACCTCGCGGGCCTTCGACTCGGCCTCCGGCGCATCCTCGACCACCGCGTGCAGGACCGAACCGAGCATTCCGTCCGGGGCGAGCCAACGCTTGGCGATGGTCGTGGCCCGGTTGAACCGGAGCCTCGGAGGCCTCAGCAGGTCGCGTCCGTGCTGGACAACCTCGTGCAACCGGCTCTCGGACTCGGACAGGTCTGCCGTGGCGCTCAGGGGCTTGGTGAGGGCCAGGGCGTTGCCGAGGGTCGGATCTGCGACCGCGATGGCGAGCGCGGCGAGGCCGTCGGGCAGCCGGGCGGCCAGTGTTTTCAGCTGGGCGCCGGCCGCGTACTCGCCGGTGACCAGCGAGGCCCGGAGTAGCGCCGGCAGGACGAGCAGCTCGGTGTTCTCGAAGGTCTTCGTTCCGAAGGCCTCGCAGTGCTGGAGTGCCTTGACGAAGGCCTGGGCACCGCCGACGCTCCCCGGCTTGAGGGCCGCGCCGGCGGCGGCGAGGTGGAGGGCGGCTTGTTCCGCGCCGGGTCGGCCGGCGGCCCGGGCCAGGTGGAAGGCGAGACCGAACCGCCCCTCGGCGACCAGGTGGGTGATCGCGGTCGCCACCTCGGCTTCGGCGTCGGTGGTGGAGGGCACGGTGGGGGCCGCGGGTCCCGTCTCCGGGGCGTTGACCGGCTGCTCGTTCGTGACGGCTGCCACGGGTTCCACGAGCAACGGCGTGGTGGTCGGCTCGGCGGTGGGCGGGTTCTCGTGTTCTGCCGGTACGGACACCGGGGTGTCGGGCGCGACCGGGATGGGGGCAAAGGGCGTGGCCGGGGCGACGCGCATCGGTTCTTCGCGCCCGGACGGGGCAGTGACGGTGCGCGGGGCGGCCTCGGTCGTCGGGAGCGCTGGTGGTTCTTGGGGCAGGACCGGTTCATCGGAGCGGGGCGGCTCGTCGGGGAGGGAGAGCTCCGTGTACAGCAGGGCCGCGACGGCACAGGTCGGCAGGGTGGTGCCGATTCGCTGCTGACGGCGCATGATCTCGGTCGGTGAGTCCGGCTGGTCGAGGAGTCGTACGAGAGCGACCAGAGCACCGAGCGCCTCGGCCCGGGTGCAGTCGGCGTCCTCCCAACGCGGGGCGTCGAGCAGGGCACGGGCCAGCTCGCGTGCGGCTTCCAGCCCGCCGGCGGCGGGACTCGCCTCGGGACAGGTGATGGTCAGCAGTTCCAGGAGGGCCGCGCGGTTCGTTCGGTCGCGGCGGCACTCGTCGAGGTACGAGCTCACGCGCTCGGTCAAATCGCCCAGCTGGGCAGGGACCTTCTGCACCCCTGCCGCGGCCAGGCCCTCCCGGACCTGTCGGAAGGCGCCGGTCAGCACGGTGAGGGCTCGGATGTCCTGCTCGTCGGGCGGGTACCCGGCCTCCAACGCCGGTCCGATGCGCCGTGAGGACTCGTGGGCGGCCTGCATGGCGGCTTTCAGCGCCTGGTGTGCGGCAAACAGGTCGAGCCCGCTGTTGGGCGAGGGTTCGTCCGGGGCGGTTGCCGACTGCCCGGCTGCCGCCTCGGGGGAGCAGTGCGTGGCCGACTCGGCGAACTCCCGTTGGGTGGGGACCAATGCCGCGGTCGGCGTGTCAGGCGGGCCATAGGCGCTGAACCCGGGGGTCGCCTCGACGACATCGATGGCCGTCTGTCGGACGACGTCCAGGAGTGGTTGCTCCGCCTTGAAACCCAGCCAGTCCCGCTCGGCGGCCCAGAGCAGGACTCGGGCATCGGCCGCCGAGGCATTGCACCAGGCCAGCAAGGCGAGCCGGACGAGGGTATCGCCCCATCGGGCGACGGGGTCGGCCACGGCGACCGCGGCGGAGTCCGCGGCAGCACCGACGTCGTTCATCACCCGGTACGTCAACGTCTGGACGGCACAGCGGCAGCGCCGATGGCGCGAATCCCGCTGCATGCGGGAGAGCATGTCTTGGCACAGCGCCCTTCCGGCCCGGCGAGGGGCGGCCAGCTTGATGCCCAGCTTGCCCAGCAGTCGTTGCCGCTCCTTCGGGGAGAGCGAGTTGAAGGCCAGCTCGATCATGCCGGCGTTCACCTCGTCCAAGGTGGCCGCGACGGGTTGGTCGAGGGCGTTCAGTGCGTTCGCCAGCGGCCGCAGAGTGGCGAGTGCGGTTCCCGGTGGGGAGTACGGGGGCGCCGGTCGTGCCTCGTAACTGTCGTCCATGCATGCTCCGGTTCGGGGGAGAGGAGGGTTGGGCGCGGGATTCATCGCGCCCGGGTGTGTTCCGTGACGAAGGTGTAGCCCGAGGGCAGTTCCCAGCCGTCGGCCTTGCCGAGTTTTCGGCAGTGCCGCCGGTAGGCGGCCCGTTGGGCCTCGCTGGGGGTCGTTCCCGGGGTCAAGCGCCGCAGGAAGCCGTGGACCTGGTGCGGCTTCGGTGTCGAGCGCCAGCCGTCGCCCGAGCCGGCCGTAGCGGGTGCGGCGCGTTGCCTCGGAATGACGACGGGGGCGTAGCCGATCAGAGGGATCGGTGGCTCGTCGGGGTGCGCCGGGTAATGCGGGCGGCCGTCAGCGTCTCGGCTGCCGCTGGCGGCGTAGAGACGGGCGACGGAGATGAGCTCGTCCACTGCTGTCTGGAGTGCCGCTGTCTGTCGGACACCGGGTGGCTGTCCGTACACTGCGACGGGCAGGGCGGACCGGTCGAGGACGGCGTGCCCGTCCACAGTCAGCAGTCCGCAGCGGCGTACGGCGCGCATGACCAGGTCGCGTTCGCCGAGACCGGCGGGTGAATCGGCGTCCCGGGTGTTGCCGGGGACGTTTTCCCTGGTGAGGATCTCCTTGGCGTAGCGATGACGGATCTCGACTCCGTCGACCATGACCGGTGTCTCAAGGAGCATGGTGGTGGCCCGGATCACCCGTCCGCCACGCGGCCACTGCAACAGCAGCTCGATGCCGGGGAAGAAGGTCAGCGGCCAGTCGATGCCCGACAGGCGCGCTGGTTCGCCGGAGAGCTCGGGCATGGTGTCCTGGACGCGTTGGGTCTCCTCGATCTCCCCACCGTCGTGGTTGAGTTCGAGCCGGACGAGGGCGCCGTCCCTGGGCAGGACGGCGGACAACTCGTCGGAGACGAGCGGCCGAAGGAGTAGGACGCCGTCCATGATGTGCGAGAGTCGTAGGGGTACTCGCCAGATGATCTCGCTGTCGGACACGCGCAGGAGCTCGGCCTGGGCCATGCCGGTGGCGCCGAGTGGTGCGTCGACGGGGGGCAGTCCCTGTTCGTCGGCGCGAGCGGCGTTGTGAGGATCGGGTTCCGGGGCCGCACCGGGGAGGGCGGACGGTGGGAGGGGCTGCTGGGAGGTGGTGCGCCAGCCCGCACCGGCCGGCGTGAAAGGGTCCTCGATGGTCTCGCCCACTCCGGGGTGGCGAGACCGCCAGATCCCGCCACCCTCGAAGGCGTCGTCAAGGTGGACCCGGGTGCCGTTCTCGAACAGCCCGTCCTTGCTCTCCCCCTGCACGACGTCGGCGACGGCCAGGTTGGCCCGGCAGACGGCGGCCGCGTAGTCGACCCCGGTGAGCCGTGGAGCGGCCCCGGTGACCGTCGACAGCCAGGGGCCGACCGCCGTGTAGACGGTTGTGGTGATCGGCATGCCGCGGCGGCGCCGGTCGGCGGCCCGGCCGGCCAGTTGCAGCGAGGTCGCAAGCCTGCTCATGTCACCGCGGCCGAGTGGCCCGTCGTCCTGCCACGTCGTGGCCAGCGAGCTTCGGGGCAGCGCGTACGGGCCCCAACAGCGAAGCTGTTCGCAGGATTTCAGCACCGAGGTGACCGTCCGCAGCATGCGAACCAGGGCACCGTGGAGCAGGGCATCGTCCCCGGTGGCCACGAGGTCGACGACGGAGATCGGTACCGTGGGGCTCAGCAGTTGGCCACGGGCTTCGCGCAACAAGTAATCCGCGTATGCGGACAGCTCGTCCTGCGCGGCCGCGTCGGGCGACGGGTAGCGCGCGTCGACGAGTACGTGGCCGTTCCGGTCGATCCAGCGCTGCTGGAATCGCAGTCGGTCGAGCTGGGACCCGGTCAGGCTGAGCGCGTCGCCGAAGGCGTGGACGTCGGGGACCAGCAGCTCGCGACGTATCGGGGTCTCGTCTGGGCTCGGCGCGACACCGCTGGGCTCGGCGCCGGCTGGTGCTCCGGAGACCCATTCCGGGACGTCGCCCAGTGGCCCCGTGGCAAGATGGCGGCCCTCCTTGTAGACGACTTCGGCGTACAAGGGCTGCGAACCTGTGGCGATGCGCACCATGGCACCCACCGGCACGGCGGGGATGCACTCGCCCAGGGTGACGACCGGGAAGGCGTCCGGGTCCAGCGGGCTGCCACCATAGCCCTGGCCGTTGAGGTCGTAGCCGAAGTAGAGGGCGTTGAAGGCCACCGCGGCATGGACCGGACCGCGACGGGCGGAGACGAGCGTCGACAGGTACCGGCGGAGCCGGTCGAGGTCACGTGCCGTCAGGGCGTCTGCGCCGTCCACGACGGCAGGGGTCAGGAGTGGTTCGTCGACGTAAGGTCGCCAGACTCCGGACGGTGAGGGTGGTGCCATGGTCACGCGCGCTCCTCGTTCCTTCCACGTCGGGCCGTGTTCAGGGTGGCCATGGGCACGGGCCGCGCTCGCCAGCGGTCGTTCAGGGTGGCGACCAACGCGCCTGCTGCGACCAGCCGTTGCACGCTTCGTTCCACCTCGGCGTAGGGAAGTCCGACCTGTCCGCCGAAGTGCGGGCTGTCACGCAGTTGGCGGGGTAGAGGTACCGTGCGCCGGTTCACCGGGTCGTACGAGGTCTCCTCGCCGCGCAGCGCCCGCCACAGGGAGCGTGCATGCACGCCGGCAGGCATCCGTCGGGCGAGGCGATAGGTCCTGAGGTCGATCCGCTGTTCGCGCAGTGCGCTGTCCGTGCCGCCTCCGGCACGCGGGTTCGGATTCTCGAATGCCTGCGCGACTGGTGGGCGTCGCTGCTCCTTCGGCCAGTCCGGGACCGCCCAGCAGGCCGAGCATCGGCACCGCGCGGTGCTGCAGCAACCCTCCGGGAGGTCGATGACCCCGAAGTAGTCGGCGAACTTCCGTTGGGCGCATACTGCCGGGTGGTCGAAGAACGCTTTGAGCAGGGCGAGTTCCTCGCGGGCCCGCTCGGCGCGGCGGGAGACCAGGGGCAGGAACTCTTTCGGCAATCGGTTCCCCTCGACCCGGAGCCCGGTGACCAGCCGTCTGCTCGGCGCGGCGGAAACGTCGAGGAGACCCCTGTCGTGGAGGTCCGCGAGGATTTCCCAGCTACCGGCGGGGCCATCGGAGACCTCGCGATAGCCGTCGACGTTCCGGGCCAGGTGGGCGTCGAGTTCGTCCATCCGCAGGCGGGAACGCTCGGTCAGGGCCAGGACGCCCGCGACGATCGAGCGCTCCATGACACCATCACGGTCCCCGCGGGCGGGCCCCGCGCCGGCCGGACTTCCCTCCCCTGCCTTGACCGCGCAGATCGGCGGGTAGTCGCCGAGGTCGGTGACGGCGCCCAGATCGGCCAGTGCGCTGAACGCCCGCATCACGCCGCCCGAGTAGCGGTCGGCCACGTGTCCCTTGCGCACTTCGTCCTCGTCGAGCACCCCGGCGGCGATGTCCTCCGCCATCAGGGCGTCGGCCAGCGCGACCGCGTCCAGGCTGCCCCGCCGCCGCAGGACCGCCTCTCCCATGCGGCGGAGCAACGAGGGGGAGAGGTCCTGCGCGGTCATGAACCGTACGGTGCGCATGCCGCGGCTGGTCGCCAGCGCGAGGGCAGTGTTCGCCGGTCCGTCGTCGGCCCCCGGCGTCCGGCTGGCGCCGTCGCGTCCGGCACGGCCGATCTGCTGGTAGAGCGCGGCGAGATCGGTCGGGGGCGACACGCAGAAGACCGTTCGGACATCGGGCCGGTTGACTCCGAGCCCGAAGGCGGAGGTGGCCACGATGACGACGGGGACGAAGTCGTCGTCGCCTTGGTGGGGGGCCTCGCGGAACTCGGTCATCACGGCGGCCTTCTCGGCCTCGGAGAGCCGGCCGTGGAACCGCAGGACACGCTTGCCCGCGTCCCCGACGTACTCCCGCAGGTGGGCATGGAGGGCGTTGACCTCCTTGACGGTGAGGCAGTAGAGGATCGCGTGCCCGTCCGCGGCGTCCACGACCCGCTCGGCCAGGCCGGCTACCTCTGCGGTGCCGCCGCGACGGAACGTGCGCCGGAAGATTGCCAGCTCAGGGCGGATCGGGTTCTCCCGGACCGTCACGAGTCCGCCGTCGGGGACGGCGCCGCGTTCCGCGGCCTGCTCCTCGGGAGAGCCGGCGGTGGATGGTTCGGCTGAGGCACCGAACAGGACCTCGCGCATGGTGGCGTGCACGGACCGGTTGGCAGTGGCGGTCACCGCGGTGACCGGCAGCCCGTGGTCCCGGCGTAGCTCCGCGAGGAACCGGCCGAGGCGGCGCATGCTGGGGCGGAAGTCCTCCCACTGGGCCACCGTGTGGGCTTCGTCGACGGCGATGCGGGTCACCCGGCCCGCTGCCACCGCTTGGCGGACCAGCTCGCGGAACCGCCGCTGGCACAGTCGCTCCGGGCTGACGTAGACCAGCTTGATGCCGTGTTCCTCGCGGCCCAGCAGCTGATCGGCGACTTCCGTCTTCCCGGCTCGGCTACTCGACTCCCGCAGCGGTGAGATGAGCGCCCGCACCGCGCCGCCGATCGAGCGGTTGAGCTCCAGCGCCTGATCGTGCATTAGCGCGACGAGTGGGCTCACCACGATGGTGGTGCCGGGCAGGACGAGTGCGGGCAGTTGGAAGGTGTAGCTCTTGCCGAAGCCGGTGGGGAGCAGGCCCAGCACGTTCCGGCCCTCCGTTGCGGCGGCGATCACCTGCTTCTGGGCGGGTTTGAGCTTCGTGGGTCTTTCGTCCAGCCTGAGCAGACCTCCGATCTCGGCCGCGCGTTCCAGGACGGCAGGGACGAGGCCGCCGTCGGCCTGCAGCCGGGCAGTTTCCTCCTGGGTGAGGGCCAGTTCGCGGATCCGGCGGGTGAAAGGCAGCAGTGTGTGGCGGTCCAGCTGTTCGGGTGTGCAGAGCGCCGCCGCTCGGGCGGTGTCGATGAGCCCAGCGTCGGCCAGCGACTCCCAGATGCGCCGCCACCCGTCGGCCATGGTCATCACGTTGCCGGCTCCCGGTTCGCCCGTGATCGGGTCTGGGCGCAGCAGGCCCTGGTCCAGACTGCCGAGGAAGGCCTTCCGGTAGGCGCGGCGCAGGCTCGTGCTGCCGCCGAGCTTGCGGTCGCTTATCACGATGACACCGCGATGGCGGTCCGAGCGGATGAGCCGACCGACGGCCTGCCGCAACTGGAGCGCCGCCAGCGGCAGGTAGTAGGCCTCTGTGGCGACACCCTCCGGGTCGGGGTCCCCGGCCTCCTCGGCCCGCTGTCGGACTGCCGCGCGACGGGCCTCGATCACGGGCGCGGCGAATGGAGCGAACGGGAGCTTGTTGATCCAGACCAGCCGCAGCCGGTGCTCGTCCTTCACGTCGACGCCTTGCCACAGGCCCTTGGTGCCCACCAGGAATCCGCCGCCCTCCTCCTGGTTGGTGAACTCGGTGAGGGCCCGGCCGTTGCCCAGGACGAGGGCGTTGACGGTCGGAGCGCAGTGGCTGCGGGCGCGCAGCTCCTGTTCCAGGAACTCGCTGATTCCCGCGGAGGTCTTCCGCGCAGTGGTGAGCACCATGGCGCCGCCGTCGTACCCGTTGCCGTCGGCGCGGGGACGGACCGCCTCCTGTGCGTAGCCGGCAAGTTGGTGGGCGATGGTGCGCATCGCGCCCTCCTCCTGCTCGGCCCAGGAGGGGAAGTCGGAGAAGCAGACCAGCTCGGCCTGCCGGGACAGGTCGAAGGGCGACTCCAGCGCGAGCGTCGGAAGCGTCGGAGGGAGTCCGAGCCTGGTCCGGATGAACTCCCAGCTCCCGGAGACCCGCAGGGTCGCGGAGACGTAGTGGACGCGGGGTAACAGGCTCAGGAAGCGGCGCCACTCGCTGTCCTCGGGCAGGTCGATCGGGCTGGACGCAACGCGGAACCGGTACGAGCGCAGGCCCGAGCGGGGTTCGGCGAGTTCTTCCAGGAAGACCACCCGGGAGGGGAGGGCTTCGGGTGTGCCGTCCAACCGCACCGCGCGGTGCAACAGGGCGCCGATGTTCTCGGCGAGTCGGTCCAGCGTCGTCGCGGTCTCGTCGGACCGGCGGGCGAGGGCGAGCATGCGCTCCTTCGCCAGCGTGTCGAGCGCGTCGGTGTGCTCGGCCGCGAAGCGGGTGAGCATGGCGGACACGGAGCCGACGGCCCGGGCGAAGTCCGTGAGGAGTCGTTGGACGGCCCTGGCCTCGGAGCTGCCGGAGGTGCCGGCGTAGGGGCTGGCCAGGACTGTGCTGCGGTTGCCGATTCGTACTCCGACGCCCCGGGCCCGGGCGTCGAAGGCCCGGGCCGCCAGCCTCGGCAGGTGTTCCCCGTCCAGCAGGGTCTCCAAGCCCCCGATGGCGTCGGCGGCCCGATCTCTGGCGGTCCCGCTCCGGGCGTCGGTGAGCCAGGCGGTGCACTCGCAGAGCAGTTCCTCCAACGCCTGGTAGTCGACGGCCGCCGTCAACGCCGAGGTGGCGGCGTTCTCGAGTTCGTGGGCCTCGTCGATGACCAGCAGGGTGTCTCGGCCGAGGGCCTGGAGGTCGTCGAGATGGGAGAGGGTCACCGCGTGGTTTGCCAGGAGTAGCCGATGTCCGATCATCGCCTCGCGCACGGTGTCGGTGTGGGCGGCGATCGGGGTCCGTTCGTTCGGCGCGTAGTCGCCATCACGCTGGGAGAGCGATTCGAGCCAGGGCCCGAGCACGTGGTCGGTGTACTCACTGAGGAACGCGGGCAGGTCCACCGGGTCCACCGACCTGGCCGTCCAGGAAAGCGGGGGCTCGGCGGCGGCGCGCAGTCGCAGCAGGAGGTATACGGCCAGTTCGCGGAACCGGAGGCGTTCCACCGGACGGGCCCGGCCGCGCGACTCGGGCCTGCCCTGTGCGGCCTGGGCCAGGGTGGCCGTCAGGGCGGCCAGGGAAAGCCGGTTCGACCGGCCCTTCACCAGATCGCTGAGTTGCAGGAGACCGGGCAGCGCCGTTTCGAGGTCCCTGAGGTCTTGGGCCAGCTGGCTCTGCAGCTGTTTGGTGAAGGTGGCGATGACGGCTGTGCGTCCTGGAGCGCCCGCGAGCCAGTCGAGCGCGGCGGCCAGGACCGCGTAGCTCTTTCCCGTGCCGGTGGGCGCTTCGAGTAGCCCGGAGGTACCGGAACGGGCCCATTCGTGCAGGGCAGCCGTCATGCGCTCCTGGGCGTCCCGAGGCTGCGCCCGGGCTCCGTGGACGATGGCGGCGAGCTTGGTCGCGTCAACCCTGCCGTCCGGCCCGAGAAGGTCCTCACGGAGCCGGATCGTACCCCGGCCCCGACGTGCTTCCTGGGCGTCCCGTCGGGGGCGGTGGTGGGCGAGTTCGGCGTTCACCAGCCGGGTCACTCGCTGCTGATCCCACGGGACCTGCGCGGCGTCGGGATGGACCGGAGCATCCGCGAGTTCGAAGATGATTCGCCATCCGGGCGAGTCCGAGCACGCGGTCCGGACCAGGCTGCGCAGCTCCTCACCCCAGTTTTGGACTGCGGCGGCCGCGTGGGTCAGCAGGCGCACGAGGAGCTCGGCGTCGTGCGGAGCTGTGTGCGGGCGCGAGCCCGGCAGGGGGACCATTCGTTCGATGGCCAACGCGTGCAGCCGATGGGAGGCGGCGGTGGGCCAGATCGCGTGGGCGAGGTAAAGCGCATCCGCCGTCGCCAGACCGGCCAATGGATCGTCACAGTCCGCACGTCGCGCGCTTGCCCGGATGAGGGGGAAGTCGAGGCCGGTTCCGTTGTACGCCACCACGATGTCCGCCCCGAGCAGGAAGGCAGTCAGTTCCCGCCAGGCGACCTCGGCCGGCACGCCGGAGGCCTGCACCTTCCGACGGGTCGCCGGATCGCGTATCTGATCGACATCACAGGTGAGTTGGACGTAGCGGTGCCAGTCGGGGGCGGCTCCTGTCCAGTCCCGGTCGGTACCGAACCGGACCGCTGCCACCTGGTACACGTGGCGCTCGAGGTAGGGCTCGGTGGAAACGGTCGTGACGACGCTCTCCAGATCGATCGCGACGATGCGCAGCCCGTTCCGTTCGGTCGCCCGGGCTGCCGGCTCAACCGGTATGGGCCGAGCGTCGCTCCGGGCGTCGCCGGCGACGAAGAGTCCGTTCTTCCGGTCGAGGAGTCCGGCGGCGACGGCTTGATCGGCGAGTTTGAGCACCCGGGGCCGCAAGAGGCCCGGATGGCGGTCACGTGCGAGGGCCACCAGCTCGTCGGGCGTCGCTCCGTTCGGCAGTTCCCCGGTCAGCGCTGCGATCTGTCGGACCGCGGCGGACACGCGTGAATCGCCACTCAATCGTGCGCTCCCCTGGGGCGTGATCCATTGACCCATCCATGCCCAAGGACGGCGTCCACAATGCTGAACTCGCTTTTCGCGGAGGGTGTTTCGAGTCGGAATCATCCTAGTCAGAGATTCCGCGGAGATGGTGAGCTGAAAAATAAGTCATATAAATATTCCGCTCGGTCTGGTGCGAGGTCAGAGCGGTGGAGGCTCCGCAGGACGGAGCCTCCACCTGTGTGCCGCTATTCGGCGGTCGGATCGGCCGCGGGCACCGGCGCGAGCGGCAGGACGTACTCCTCCGCCAGCTTCGCCAGGTGGAGCGGGAGCGGCCGGGAGAGCGGATGGTACTCGTCATGGAAGCGCAGCCGGTGGGTGGCCGCCGCGACCGCAGCCGGGCGGTCCGCGGCGGCGCCGGCGCGCTCGGCCGCAGCGAGGGCCGCGGGCGAGTGGCAGCCCAGAACCGTGAGTTCCAGCGCCTGCGGGTTCCAGGCGGTGGCCGCGGGGCCGTGCGGCCAGTCCTGGTCCGGGACCAGCTTGCGGAGGTCACGGCGTACGGTCCCCGCGGTCGGAGGCTTGCCGACGGTGCTGAGGAACACCCGGTGGTCGGGGTCCGCGTCCTGCGCCACCCACAGGCCGGCTGAGAAGCCTGGCGGCTCTTCCTCGGTGGCGCCGGGCGCGTACCACTGGGGGGTCTCGCCCCGGTCGTTCCTGTCGCGCAGCAGAACGACCCGCAGGTCGGCGCCGTGCAGGGCGACGCGGACCGGCGGCCCGCCCTGGAAGGTCAACATGTCCTTCTCCAGCTGCCCGTTGTTGAGCCCGGGCCAGGTCTCGCGGAGATTCCCGCTGTTCGCCAGCAGCAACGTCGGCCGGTCGCGAACCTGGAAGAGCAGCGACCGGATCCGGCGCTCGGCCTCGTCCTGACGCTCCCTGGTGGTCGCGGCGCCTCGTCCCGACCCCGAAGAGCCGGTCCCGTCGGCGCTGTCCGCGGCGAGGCTGATCAGGAAGCTGGCGTACGGCACCCAGGCCTTGATGGCGTCGTCCCAGCCGCGTACCGGATGCGCCGTGTCGTGGGGACGGATCCGCAGGGCGACCAGCTGCCGGCCGGCCCGGCGGGTCGGCCCGTCGGCCTGGCGCCGGACCTGCCACAGCGCCAGGTACTGCAGGTCGTCCGGCAGTTCCTCGTCGAGGCGCTGTTCCGGCGGAACCACAGCGCCGAGCTGGCGCATCCCGTCGGCCAGCGCAGACCTGGCCCGCAGGTCGACGGCGGCCTCGGAGTCCTCCGGGACGACGACGAACTGGCTGACCCTGCGGGCGGCGGCGCAGCCGTGGCGCAGCGCGTGCTTCGGGTCGCTGTCGAGTTCGTGCTTGAACCGCTCCGAGCCGAGGGTCTCCACCAACGCCAGCCCCACTGGATCGATGCCGGCGCCGAGGAAGTCGGCCGTTCGGGCGGCACGGTCCCGGACGGCGGAGGACAGGACCTGGGCGCGGGATCGTCCGGGGGCGCCATCGAGCGACAGCGCAGCTCCCAGACGGCCGAGCGGGCGAGTTCGCAGCACGACGCAGAGACCGCCCACCTGCCACTCCTGAACAGCGTCCACCGGGCCGGGGCCCGCCGGGAGCCCGAGCCAGTCGCGCAGCGCGGCGACGAGTTCGTCCCGGGTCTCCTCGGTCTGCCAGAGCACATCCACCTGCAACGGGTGGCCATCGAGCGCCGCGCGCACGGCGTCACGGCGCGCGCGGACGCGCTGCCGGGTGCGCTCTTCCTGTACCTTCGGGTCCTTCGACCGGGCGGTGGGCAGGAGTACCGGTGTCGGCTTCCGATGCGCGCGTTCCAGGTCGGCCACCCGGCGGAACGCCGGAGCGAGGCCTTCCTCGACCCACTGGTCGACCAGGGACCGTTCGAGCGGCATGAGGCCGGTTCCGACCCCGTGCACGCCCATCGCGGTGCTGTGGACGACACCGGCGGCGACCCCGTCGCGGCCTGCGAGCCAGTCCGCCGGGTCGGCGATCAGGTCGGTGGGCTTCGGGTAGGCGCGCAGCACGTCGAGTTCGGGCAGCAACTCGACGAGGCTGTGCCGACGCCAGGCCGGCATGCCGAGGCGGCGGTTGAACGCCAGCGTGTTGGCGGTGAGGCGGCGGCGCGGGCCGTGGGCACCGGGCCATGGCAAAGGGGTATCGAGCAGGACGGTGGCGCCGCGGCCGGGTGGCAGCCAGACCTGCGATCCGGTCACCCACCGGCGGATCCCGTAGTCGACGTGCACGCGGAAGTGTGTCGCGAAAGGCACCGTCTGCACGGTCACGGTCACCAGCGCCGAGTAGTGCCAGGTGCGCTTTCCCCGGGTGTACTGCCGGGGAGGCCAACTGACCATCTCGACACCCTGGTCCCGGGTGACCTGCCGGAAGGACAGGTCGACGCCGCCGAGCCGAAGCGGGCGGGCGGTGAGCCTGGCCCCGATCTGCTCGGGCAGCAGGCGGTACAGGCTGCGGTCGGGGCGGGCGGTGCCGCCGTCGGTGAGCCGGGCGGCGGTGAGGTCCACGGACTCGTTCTGCCACTGCGGGTTGTGGTTGTCGATCAGTGCCAGGGCCCGGTCCAGGGCCGCCCGATGGTCGGCCACGCGTTCGTGATCGGTGTCGTCGACGGGCGGCAGCGTCATCACCCAGGACGCGAGCAGCGGGCCGACCAGTTCGGCGGGCATGTCCTGCGAGGCGTAGAACCAGGGCACCTCGGCGCTGCCGCCGGCACCCCGGCCGGTGGCGACCAGGCCCGGCGCGGTGGCGCGAAGCAGCTCGTTGAGCTTGCGTACCGGGAGGCCGACAGGCTCCTCCCGGCGGCCCCAGCGCCGTCGGTAGAGGTCGGTGAATTCGTCCCGCCACTCGTCGGGGAAGCCGATCACCCGGTAGGGCTCGACCCAGGGGTCTGCGTGCGGGTCCGGTTCGTACGCGGTGGTGCTGATCAGGCGGTGCACGCACTGTTCCTTTCGTCGTTGATGGTGCTGAGGCAGTGGTCCAGAGCCGTCCACATCGGCCGGTAGAGCGCCCGGACGATGTGGCGGTCGGCCGCGGCCACGGCGGTGCCCGCGGTGAAGTACGGCTTGAGCACGGCGTGGATGCTGTACAGGAGGCTGGTCCGCGCGGTGTCCGGTTCGTCGGACGGGCCGCCGGTGGCCAGGTTGGGCGCGAAGGCGGCATCGACGAAGGCCACGCGGGTGGGTACCGCGCCCCTGACGGACCGGCCGATAACCTGCCAGATGAGCACCAGCAGGTCCCAGGTGACCTGCAGCCGGTCGTCATCGTTCAGCCGGCTCCAGGCCAGGCTCCGCGCGAGGACGGCGTACCACCGGGAGCGGGCCTCGTCGCGGACCTTGCGAGCACCGCGGCCCAGCGTGGACTCGCTCTGCACCCAATCGTCGAAGTCCGTGCCCTCGATGGCCCGGACGATCCAGTCGTTGATCGCGTGCACGGCGAGAGCGAGGTCATCGGGGCGCGGGTTGGGCCGGGCGAGGAAGTAAACGGACCCGATGGCCGCGTGCTGATGGGCCAGGTCGAGGATGTTGTGTCCCCGTTCGACCGCCAGCAGGGGGGCCACCAGGATCTCGGCGCCGGTCGATGAGAGCGCTTCGACGTCGCCCCGGCGCAGGACGGGCGCGTGGTGCTCGTCGTCCTCCGCCCGGGTGCCGGCGTCCGGATCGTCGTCGGCGGCGAGGCGCCACACCCGACCCTTCCACCGCCGGTTGAGGGTGTGCAGGGTGTTCGCCACGACAGCGGCCTCCCCGTAGCTCCCGACCAGCAGCAGGACGTGCCGCCGGCTCTCCGGCAGGAGCTTCAGTTCCTCCTGGAGCCGGCTCGGCCCGTGGTCGTTCCTGCCGAGGACGGTGACCATCCGGCGCAGCACCTCGGCCCGTTGGTCGACGGGCTCACCGGAGAGCCGCTGCGCCTCATTGGTGGGCTCGCACCGACAGCACGACCGGCACCCGCAGTCCTCGCGGATGAACTCGAAGCGGAACTCGCTCTGTTCGGCGATCCGGTCCAGTTCCCGGGGATCCGGCTCGATGATCGCGCCGATCGGCACCTGGACGTGGTAGCGGCTGGAGCGGCCGGCCCAGCTGCTGCCGGACATCAGCAGGACGTTCGTGCCGGGACGACCGTCCACCGTCGGGAGGTCGGGCATCACCCGGAGCAGTTCCCGGCCGACCCCGCTGCACCGGAAGAAGCGCAGCTCCCCGCTGCGGATCCCGCCGGGGTCGGGTCCCTCCATCAGGAACTGGAAACCGATGACGTTGCCCATCGGGGCCTCGGGCACCATCGGGCCGTAGTCGAGCGGGCGTCGGTACATCTCGTTGAAACCCAGGTTGAGGGCTGCCGCGACGCGCGGCCACATGGCGTTGACCAGTGCGAGCCGGGGCTCCAGCGCACTCAGCAGGAGCGTGAACTCGAAGCGCGTCAGCAACAGTTCGAGCCAATCCTGCGGGTTCGACGGCAATCGGTCCCTTCGCTTGCGCCTGGTTGCTCCTCGGCCGGCGCCGGTGTTCCCACCGTTCTCGTCCGGTTCGGCGTGCGTCCTTCGGCTCAGTTGCTCGTATCGGTCACGGCCGGCGGCTGAGGGCTCCAGGAGAGGATCCAGGTCGAACAGGTGGCAGAGCACCTCCTTGAGCCGGGTCCGGGTGTTCTCGCGGTAGGTGGTGTGCAGGAGTTCGCCGAGCAGGCTGGTGAGCCGCGCGCCCTCGGGAGTGGCCGGACGCCGGTCACCGAAGGGGTTGTCCCGGAAGGCATCCAGGACCTCGGTGAGCGCGCGTCGTGGCTGCCGGTGCGGGTGCTCCGTCGTTGGCTCTGCGTTGTCGGCGGAGGTGGTCTCGCGGTCCTCCGGGAGCGGGTAGCGCTCCTCCATCAACCGGAGTTGAAGGGTCCACGCGCTGAAGTAACCAGTCCTGACCCAGGTGCGCAGGCCGTGGTTGCTGACCAGCATCGCGACCAGCCGGTCGGCCGCTGTCTGGGTGGTGTTGACGGCGGCGGACCAGTTCTCCACGTCGCGGTTGGACAGCTGGATCTGACCGCCGCCCGCCAGCTCCCTGAGCCGGTGCTGGTTGACGTCGTAGAGGAAGGACCGGCTGTCGGGCCTGTCGGCGATCAGAGGGATGGCCGGGGCGAACATCCCGTCGAGCTGCATCTGGATCCGGTCGGCTTCGTCGACGATCACCAAGTCGCTGCGTCGGCAGGCGAGTTCGAGGTACCGGATCCGCTCGTGGTTCTGTGCGTGCGGCACCTTGGAGTCGATCAGACTGGCGATGGTGGCGACCCAGACGACCGCTCTGACGAGCTCCTGGGCGCCGTGGTGACGCGGGCAGCCGGACCAGAACGGGCACGCCAGCGACTTCCGGCCCCAGGAGTCGTCCCGGGCATCGCGCCGACGGCTGGGCGCCTGCAGCCGGGTACACGGTGCTTCGCTGACGTCCAGCAGGTCGTCGGCGGGATGGCCTTCCTCGTGGCGCAGCGCGTTCACTGCGCACGAGGTGCCGAGGTAGTCGAACCCGGGGTCGTCGTGGGTGAGCAGGTTGCGTCGGCCGAGGCCGACCAGCCTCCGATGCAGCCGCTCGGCGTGCTGCTGGCGACTCGAAGCGCCGATCACCGGTGCGGCCGAGTCGGGTACGTGGGTGTTGTACAACCGGACCAGCTTGAGCTGCTCGGTCACGTCCCCGACGACTACGGTCACCCGCAGCCCCTGACGGGCCAGGTGCACGGCCAGAACGTCCCGCACGGTGCTTTTGCCGGCGCCGACGATGCCCAGCAGGTGCTGGATCCGGGCCACCTCGAACCGCTCGGATCGCTGAAATCGCCCGTCCTGGCGGGTGAAGAGGTGCACGGCCTCCAGGCGGCCGACCCAGTTCGCAGGTTGTCGCGCGTCCATGGAGGCGGCCGTGTCGAGCAGATCGGACCACTCGAAGGTGAGCGGCTCGCCCTTGTTCACCGGCGGCGCTGCCAGGTCGTGGCGCACCGGGGGCGGCAGGGTGAGGTCCGGGAGTCGGACGCTGGCCAGTTGGCGGCCGACCGGGAAGGCGTGGCGCCCGGAGCCGGCGAACGCCAGGGGCCGTCCGGCGAATACGGGAGCCGCCTGGAGGAGCCGGTCGTAGACCTCCCAACGGTCCGGGGCCACGGACAGGGAGGCGCGGCGGACGGCCGGGTGCTCCGGATCCGTGACGTCGTAGGCCCGCAGTTGGCGGTCGAGGCACTGGTACTCCTCTAGCGCCTCGGTCCAGGCCAGCCGACGGCCCCAGATCCACAAGGTGTGCCGGGCGGTGCGGAGCGTCTGCTCACCGGCCGGGTCGACCGTTCCCCAAGCCCGGGCGAACGGGTAGCCGCTGAACAGCGCCCAGGCCTCTGCGGCCGGCGCACCGGGCACGTATCTCTCCTGGAGGTGGAGCCCGATCTCGATCTCACACAGGGCCTGAAGTCGCTCCGTCCGCAGCCCGTCGGAGGCGTCCGACAGCCGGTTGAGTACCTCGGTCAGTGAATGGGCGGTGCTACGCATGACCCCTCCGGGTGCCGTCGGTCGGCTCGCTGGCGGTGAACTCGCTGACGGACCTCAGGCGCACCCGCGCGCCGGGCGGAAGCGCCAGCTCGAAGGCCTGCCGGTACACCGGGCTTCTCGTCCGGTCGTCCGGCACGACGACGTTCAACTGCCCGTCGAGCCCGGAGGCCGCCTCGGCCGCCCGCTGCGCTGCCGGTATCGGTTGCTCCCGGTCCTGGACCTGATAGTCCAGCGGCTCCCCGTTGCGGCCCGGGATCCGGTGGATGCCGAGGACCGCCAGTAGCGGAGCGGAGCGATCCCCGAGGCGGGCGCGGACCTCCAGTTCGGTGCGGCCCGGCAGAGAGAGAAAGAGCCGCAGGGCAAGGGGGAGCACCAGCGCTTTGCCGGGCTGGTGGGAGGCGTCGAGTTTGAGATCCTCCGAGAGGCAGCCGCCCTCGCACCAGCGGCCGCCGGCGGTGTCGGTCTTGGCGAGCAGGCCGCACCCGGAGCAGCAATGCACCAGCCCGTCGGCCGGGTAGTGATCGGGCACGGGACCGTAGAGGTCCTTGACCAGCCGCCAGGTGTTGGCCAGGGACGGCTGCAGCAGCTCCATCGGATCGAACCGCAGGACGACCGGTCGGCGGATCAGGAAATCACGGCACTGGGCGAACCTGGCAGGACTGCCGCAAGTGTCGGCGAGCTTGGACAGGAGGGATTGCGCTTCCTGTTCCAGGGCGCCGTGGCGGCCCAGCGAGGCCAGCTCGGCACAGGTTCGCGTCGGTTCGTCGGCGGTGGGGTGGATCAGGCGGGCGCCGGGGGTGAGGAAGTCGCGAGGGAGGAACAGCCACTCCATCGGGGCCCGTTCGCGGCACCAGGTCAGCAGTTCCGGCACGCTGCGGGGCACTGTGGTTCGACGGGTGATCGACTCCAGGACGACGCGGTCCAGGGCGAGTTGGAGGCTCGCAGGGTAGGGCAACCGAAAGGCCGACGGCCGGATGCCGGTCAGGTCGATCACGCCCCGGGCCACGGCGGCGAGCAGTTCGGTGCCCGGGGGCTCGTGCGCGGTCACGCCGAGGCCTCCGTGGTGGTCTGCCGGGGCTGCCGCGCCGAGCACCACCGGGCCACCTCGCAGCCCGCGCAGTCCGGGCCGGGGACGGCCTGGAACAGGTCCTCCGAGTGCCAGCCCGTCACCTGTTCGCGCAGCGCCGCCTCGGCGGCGGCGCGGGTGCGGGAGTCGAACGGGTCGAGTGTACGGAGGTCGACGCCACCGGGTTGGAGGAGTTCTAGTTCGACCCGGCCGCCGGCTTGCCCGTCCTGGAGCGCTCCGGTGCCGATGATCCTGACGGCCAGGGCGAGTTGAGGGTAGGAGGCGAGCGGGTCACGGCAGGCGCGGTCATTGCCGGAGGTCTTCGTCTCCCGCCAGACCCAGGCTCCTTCCAAGTCCCGGTACAGCAGGTCGGGCTCCGCCAGGACGACCAGGTCGGCCGCGGTGTCGTCGAACGCCAGCTTGGGCTCGATCCCGACCTCCGCCTCCGGACCGGCGATGCGCAGCGGGCAGACCTCGGCGTGGTGGCGCAGCAGCCGGGCGCCGAGCCGGCGCTCCTCGTCGGTGAGCTGGTAGCCCTCGGGTACCCAGTCCTCCGGGACCCCCGCCTGACACGGGGTGTATGGCCGCCGGCCGTGCCGCTCCGCGAGGAAGGCGTGAATCGCCCGTCCGCGCTCGGCGGCGGCTCCCCGCTCCTGCTTGTCGTCGACCGGGAGCCGCAGACCGCGCAGGTAGCCGCGGGCCGGGCAGCTGCGGTGCGAGCGGCCGGTGGTGGAGGACCAGGTGCGGCGCGGCCGGCTCCGGTCGGAGACCCCGAGCAGGCCGCCCGCCCGCCGGAGGGTTGGGCAGGCCGGTGCGATGGCGCACGAGGCGCAGGCCGAGCCGGGCCGGTACTCGCGACCGTCGAGCAACGCCCTTACGGCCGGGGCCCCGTGGAGCCGGTGAGCCACCACGGCTTCCAGTCGGGTCCCCTCGAAGACCCTCTGCGTCCGTCCGTCGGAGAGAGCGAACTGGACGACCCGGACCTCCTCGACCCGCGGGTCCGGCGTCCCCTCCGCCGCGACGAAGGCGGCCACGGCGCGTTCCGCGTCGGTGCGTTCTCGCAGCCGGTTGACGGGCAGCCTCAGCTCACGCAGCCGGCCGTCGGGGGACTCGAAGTAGCGCCCCCAGGCGGTGATCCGGTACTCCACGGCGCCGGAGCCGTCAGGTTCGGGCCCGCAGTGTCGGTAGATCCAGGGCTTGTGGACGGGGAGGAGCCCGGGGTCGTCCGGGAAGGCCTCGCGGTACATGCGCAGCGCGTGCGCGGTCCACTGCCGCACGCCGTCGTGCAGCGGCCGCGGCCGCCGTCGGCGCGGTTCGCTCGGCGGCGGCTCGTCCGCCGTCCGCTCGATCTCGTCGGCCGCTGCCATGAACGGGCCGTTGGTGAACGACTCCAAAGCCTCGGGCTTCCACGCGGGCCGCTCCCGGGCCCGGAGCCCGCGGGCCTTGAACACGTCGGACGCGGGACAGCGATACTGCTCCGGTCCGAACATGCCGAGGGTTATCCGGACGGCGGAGGAATCGCCGACCAGGCCTTCGGGCGGCCAACTGCCTGCCATACTGACCTCACTTTTCTGGGGCCCGGTGCGCTCGGTCGAGCGGGCCGCGGGTTTCTCTTTCCTTATGGAGCTTCTGTGTTATTTCCTGGGATGCTGCTGAACGCCCGCTATCGAGTTGTCCGGAAGCTCGGCGAGGGTGGCGAGGGGGAGATCTTCGTCGCTCGGGACATCGAAATCGGGCGTGATGTCGCCATCAAACTCCAACCCGCTCGGACGTTCGAGTCGCTTGCCACCTATGCGGATTACGGCCGGTACATCGACCAGGAATACAGACGCATGTGGGACGTCCTGGAGGTCCGGGGGATCCCGCGGATCTTCGACCGGGGCACTTTCGGCCGAAGCGACCGGCAGTTCCTCGTCATGGAACTCGTCGAAGGAGTAACAGTCGCCGAATGGATCGCCGATCACGAGCCGGTTTCGGCACTGGATGCGGTATCGGTCATCGGGCAGCTGTGCGAGATCCTCGGTCGACTGCACAGCAAGGGCTACGTCCACCGCGATGTCACACCGAACAACACGATGATCCAGTACGACGGTTGCGTGCGGCTGCTGGACGTCGGCATCTCGGTAAGGGCCGGCGGGCTCAACACCGCGCCCGGGGGAAGCCCCGGTTACGCCGCACCGGAACAGTACGACCGGGAAGCCGAACTTACCCCGCAGGTGGATGTGTTTGCCCTCGGCGCGTTGTTGTTCCGGATGGTCACCGGGCAATTGCCCTACCACCCCGTGGAGTACCCGTTCGACGGCACCGAACGGGCCTTCCCGGCCGGTCTGCGGGCCGTAATGCCGGACGCCCTCCGGAGCCTGGGGTTGGCCATGGTCTCGCTCAACCCGCTGGAGCGTCCGAGGGGGGTGGACGAGCTGTACGGCTACTTGCGGCCAATGCTTCCCGAGCTCGGGTCCGCCGCGTCCTCGAAGGTGACAAAGCCCGATCCGACCGCGTACTACCGCCGCGGTCTGTGGAGGACCTGAGCCACCGGTCTGCACCCGGCCGTCCGGCTGTCACGGCTGGGACCTCAGTCGTTCGACGGCCGCGTCGGGGTCGCCCTCGCCCAGTCCGACCAGCAGGGACCGGGCCTCGGCGACCGTCTGGGCCGCCATCAGGGGCCGCTCGGCGAGCGCGAGCGTGTCGGCGAGCCATACGAGGGTCCTGGCCTCCCGGCTCCGGTAGTGCAGCGACCGGTAGAGCCTTACCGCGCGGACGAAGGCGGACACGGCGCTCCTGAGGTCGCCGAGTGCCACATGGGTCCGGCCCAGGCTGAAGGACGCGTACGCCCGGCCGTTGACGTCGTCCGTGCTGCTCAGCAGGTTCAGCGCCCGCTGGCAGTAGTCCCGGCCGATGTCGTAACGCTGCAGGTCGTAGTGGGCGGCACCGATGCCGGCCAGCGCCGCGCCCTCGCCGAGGACGTCGTTGAGTTCCTGGAAAGCCGTGAGCGCCCGGGTGAGGTGTCCGAGCGCCTCGCCCGGCGCGCCGTTCTCCCGCAGCATGACCCCGAGGGTGTGGTGCCCGAGGGCGGTGCCGCGGAGATCCCCGCTTTCCTCGCTCAGCCTTACCGCGCTGCGCAACTCGCGGGTCGCCCGGGCCAGGTTCCCGAGACCGCGGTGGGTGCCGCCGAGCATGCGGTGGACCATGGCGACGTCCGTCGGTGCTGCGACCCGCCGGGCGGCCTCGAGGGCACCGGGCAGGTGCCGGAGGGTGTCCAGGTACCGGCCGGAGCGCCACTGGAAGGAGACGAGCACCATCGGTAGCAACCAGGTGTAATGGTCGAGTCCGCGAGCGTGGGCGGTGTCGATCAGGGCCGTCAGCGTCGAGTACTCGGCTTCGAACCAGGCCATTGCCCCGGTGACGTCCTTCGGAATGTCAACGCGGACTCCCTGCGGTTCGCCGATCGGCAGGTTGCGGGCCGGGTCCAGCCGGCGGTCGCAGGACGCGGCGTTCTGCAGCATGAACTCCAGGACGCTTTGCGCCACTTCGGCCCGCTCGGCCTCACTGCGCTGCGCTGCCAGCTCACCGGCGTAGACCCGGAGCAGGTCGTGGAGGGCGAAGCGGGAGAGGGAGGCCTCGGTCGCCAGGTTCATGCTCACGATCTCGTCGAAGGCGTTGCTGGTGCCGAGGGGGTCGTCCGGCCGGAGCGCACGAACGGCGGCCCAGCTGATCGTGGGACCCGGGTGCACCGCCAGCTGCCAGAAGAGCTCTCTCGCCACGGGCGGCAACTGTTCGTGCGAGGCGTCGAACGACAGTCGGACGCTCGTCTCCTCCGTGCCGAGGTCGAGTTGGCGCAGCCGGGTGCTGTCCTCGCGGAGGCCGCGGCTGACGTCCCCGATCGCCTGCGGCGGGCGCTTGAGGATCTGAGCGGCGGTGATCGCCAGCGCCAGGGGCATCCCGGCGCAGCACTGGACGAGGTCCTCGAGGAACGGGCGGACCAGCCTCATCCGCTGTTCGCCGAGGTGTCTGCCCAGCAACTCCGTCGCGGCGCGCCGGTTCAGCGGAGCGAGGGTTACGAGGTCGGCGCCCTGGTTGACCCACAGGCCGTGCAGCTGGCGACGGCTGGTGACGATCGCGGCACTGCTCCCCGGCCCGGGGAGGAGGTGCTGGACGTGCTGCTCGTTGCGGGCATTGTCCAGGATCAGCAGAACGGCCCGGTCCGCGAGAGCGGTGCGGTAGGCGGCGAGCATGCCGTCCCGCGTGGGGGTCGCACGCACGCCGAGGTCGTTGAGAAATCTGGCGAGCAGTTGCTCGTGGCGTTCCGGCTCGCGCGAAGAGAAGCCGCCGAGGTCGACGTAGAGGGTGCCGTCGGGGAAGTGCTGCTCGAGCTCGCCGGCCGTCCACTTCGCCAGAACCGTCTTGCCGACCCCGGGCATGCCCGAGATCACCGCGATCCGGGACCTGCCCTCGGTCCGGCCCAGCAGGGTATCGCTGATCCTGTCGACCTGGGTGTCCCGGCCGACCAGGTGGGGCGGGCGGGCCGGGAGTTGGCGGGGCGTCGTACGGGCGGGCGGGGCTTGTGCGCCCGGTGGTGCGTGAGCCGCGTCGGGGGCGAGTAGGAGGTGGACGGTGGACCGTCCGAACTGCCGTTCCCAGCTGGTCAGCAGCGGCTCGACCTCGTCCGGCCGGCCCAGGGCTTCCAGGATCCGGACTTCCAGTTCGAGTAGTGTCTCGTTGCTCGGCCAGCGTCCACGGGCCTCGCCGACGCGGTGGAGAGCGGCACGGTGCTCTCCGTACCCCAGCTCGGCACGGATGCAGTCGGCGGTCGCGTCCCGGAGCTGCATCAGGAGGGCGTCCCGCTTCCTGCGGAACCCGGTTCCGGACAGGCCTGCCAGGGGGCCGCGGTCCTGCCACTGCCCGACCGCGGTTCTGAGTTCCCGAAGCCGGACGGAAGGGTCCGCTGCGGTGGTGGCCCTGCCGTAGTGCTCCTGGAACCGGGTGTAGTCGAAGTGCCGTGGATCGACCTGGATCCGGCAGAACCCCCGACCGGTCCGCAGCGGGATGTCCGGGACAACTTGCCGTAACTGGTGGGAACACTGGCGAATTCGACCTGCGTTCGAAGCCTCGCCGGGCCAGAGGTAGCTCGTGATCTCCGCGTGTGTGACGCTGGTGTTGGCCGCCAACAGGAGCGTGGCGAGGAACTCCAGAATTTTGGGATTGACCTCCGTCGGAACTCCTCCCTGCAGGACCTCCACTGACCCCAGGATGCGAAACTCCATGCCTTCCGCCCCTTCCCCTCCCCTTTGTGGTCGGCCCGGTCGGCCGATGCGGAAAGCATGCCACGGACCATCGATCGGGGATTAACGTTCGCCTAACGCAAGCGAGTTGGCAACCTCCAGTGCTTCTGGCACGCTGCATTCACCTCGCCCCGGCTGGCGCATCGTCGGCAGCCGGGGTCCGGCCGCCCAGTGAATTCGAACGACCGGCCGAATTTCTCGAAATGAAATTCGGCGGCGCGCTGGTGTGTGCCGGAGGACGCAACGTGTGATCAAGGAGAACGTCATGATTCGGACGCAGCGCAAGCGCATCGGCCACAACGCCAACTCCCGGCCGGCGGACCATCGTCCGCCCAAGGCCACGGTGCCGCCCCGGCGCCCCCGTCGCCCCCGCCCGGCGCCGGAGCCGATCCCGAAGCCGGCCGCGGCGGTGCGGCCGGACCGGTTTTGGAAGCCGGTTTGCCCCACGGCGCACCGGGCCTTCGATGCCGAGCTGTTCGTCGACCTCGAATAGCCCGCCGTCGCGGCCTGGTCCGCCTGGCTGGGGTGACCGGGCCGGGCTACCCGGTTCGCCCCGGCGTAGCGGGTCGCCAGGCCTCGCCAGTTTTTGAGGCGGTTGATGCATCGTTCGACGGTGTTGCGCTGCGTGTAGGTCTCGCGATCGAAGGCGGGCGGTCTGCCTCGGTCGCGGCCCTTGTGCTTGCGGTTGGCGACCTGGTCCGGGCGTTGCGGGATCACCGCCCGGATCCCGCGTCGACGCAGGTGCTCGCGGGTGGCCCTGGAGGAGTAGGCGCGGTCCGCCAGGACGACAAGGGCCGAGTGCGTGGCCGACCGATCGGTCTGGGAACCCGAAGGGCGGCCATGACCGGCTCGAAGGCGGGTGCGTCATTGGACTGGCCGGGCATGAGGACGAAGCACAGTGGTCGGCGGCGACCGTCCGCGGCCAGGTGGATCGTCGTGGTCAGACCACCGCGGCAGCGTCCGATGGCATGTGGTGCGGCTCGCCGGCCGGGCCCCCTTTGACGGGCCCCGGCCGCGTGCTGGTGTGCACGGACGATGGTGGAGTCGACCGCGACGACCCAGGCCAACTCGCCCTTGGCGTCGGCCTGGGCCATCAGGGCGGTGAAGACCCTATCTCAGGTCCCGTCGATGGCCCAGTTCCGCAGCCGGGTGTAGGCCCTTCCAGGAGCCGTACTCGTCGGGCAGGTGGACCCACTGCGAGCCGGTCTGGAACCTCCAGGCGATCGCGTCGATCACCTGACGGTGATCACGCCACCGCCCACCCCGCTTCGGCGTGCGTGCAAGTCAGTCGTCGCCGAAGTCGAACTCAGCGGTGACGGGCGCGTGGTCGCTCCAGCGCTCCGCGTGGGAGGCTGCGCGCTCGACGTGGGCCTCGATGCACTTGTCTGCGATGCCCGGGCTTGTCACGATGAGGTCGATGCGCCAGCCCGAGTCGTTGTCGAAGGCGCGGCCGCGGTAGGACCACCAGGAGTAGGGGCCGGTGCGGTCGGGGTGGAGGGCGCGGACGACGTCGACGTAGCCGGCCTCGTCGTAGACGCGGGAGAGCCAGGCGCGCTCCTCGGAGAGGAAGCCGGCGGACTTCTGGTTGGCCTTCCAGTTCTTGAGGTCCTCGGGGCGGTGCGCGATGTTCCAGTCGCCGCAGACGACGACCTCGCGGCCGTCGGCGGCGGCGCGGGTGCGCAGGGCGGTGAGGTGGACGAGGAATTCCGCCATGAAGCGTTCCTTTTCGTCCTGGCGCTCGGTGCCGACCTCGCCGGAGGGGAGGTAGAGGCTCGCGACGGTGAGGCCCGGGAGGTCGATTTCCACGTACCTGCCCGAATTGTCGAATTCCTCCGATCCGAATCCGATCGCCGTCCGCTGCGGTTCCGCGCGGGACAGGACGGCGACGCCCGCCCGGCCCTTGGCGACGGACGGGGCCCAGACGGCGTGCCAGCCGTCCAGGTCCCGGAGCTCGACGGGCAGCTGGCCGGGCTCGGAGCGCACCTCCTGCAGGCAGATGACGTCCGCCTCGGTGGCGGCCAGCCACTCGATGAAGCCCTTCTTGGCGGCGGCCCGGATTCCGTTCACGTTCACACTCGTCACCACGATCACCCGGGCAGCCTACCGAGTGGATGCGTACGGCCCGCGCCGTGACGCGCGTCCGGACGTGAATGACGTGAACGCGGCATGAAGTCCCGCGACGGTCGCACCAAGCCGTGCCATTGGTCTTGACCATCTCCGCGAGATGCCCCTAGGGTCGCTTACTGCAAGGACCTTTAATAAAGAAGGACGGATAAAGGCCCGCTCTCCCACCTGCCGCAACAGCGGACAGCGGGCCCGCGATCCGCCCCTCTTCTCAGCCCGCCACTCCGGCCGGGCGGACGCGACAGGGTGGAGGACACGGTGGGGACGACAGGGCAGCTCACGTCGGTACCGGAGCCGAAGTACTGGCACCTGCGCACGGTGCTGCTCCGCGCCATCGACTCGGAGTTCTCCACCGGCCAGGTGCTGCCCAACGAGCGCGAGCTTTCCGCCCGCTTCGGTGTCGCCCGCGCGACGCTGCGCCAGGCGCTCGACCAGCTGGAGCTGGAGGGCCGCCTGGTCCGCCGCCGCGGCATCGGCACCCTGATCGCCGCCCCGCGCGTCGGCGTGCCGGTCAACCGGCAGGAGGAGGGCTGGCCCGGTGCCGGGCGCAGCCAGTCCTGGCGCACGGTGGACTGCACCACCGCCCCGGCCTCCCCGCAGCTCGCCAAGCACCTGGGCATCGCCGAGGGCGCCACCGTGCACACCGTGCGCCGGGTCCGGCTGGTCGAGGGCCGGGCGGTGGCCACCGAGTCGCTGCACGTGCCCGCCTGCGCGCTGCCGCACCTGCCGGGCTTCCGCGCCGAGAGCGACCGCGCCCGTTCGGTGCTGCGCCAGTTGGAGCGCTTGGAGGTCGACGGCGAGTCCCGCGCGGTCGAGCTGGGCGTCGCCGAGGCCGACGAGGCCGTCCTGCTGGAGCGCCCGCCGGGTTCGCCGGTGCTGGTGATGACGACCCAGTACGCCTCGGCCGGCCGCCTGGTGGCGCTGGCCGTCGCGACCTACCGCGCCGACACCTGCAAGCTCACCTTCGGTGAGGCCGGTCTCGTCGAGGTCACCCCGGTCGCGGCCTCCGCCGCCGCCTCGTCTTCCGAGGTGCGCACCGCCTCCTGAACCGTCGGCTCCTGAACCGTCGGCTCCTGAACTGCCGCCTCCTGAGCCACGGCGGCCCGCGAACCACATCGCACCACCCTCGGTCGTTCGCCCACCCGGAGGTGTCAGACCCGGGGCGGGTCGACGGCGAAGAGCTGCTCCTCGACGTGGTCCAGGGCGACGCGCAGGGCGCCCATCGCGACGACCTCCGAGCCGAGCGCGGCCAGGGCCACCTCGGGCGCGCGGAGCGTGAACTCGGCGAGCCGCTCGCGCAGCGGCTCCAGGACGCCGTCGAGCCCGGCGGCCCACCCGCCGACCACGACCAGGCGCGGGTCGATCGCGAGGACGAGGGCGGCGACGGACTGCACGAGGCGGGTCAGGAAGCGGTCCATGGCGACCTTGGCCACCTCGTCGCCCTCGCGCGCGAGCCGCAGGACGCGGGCGACGGCCGCCTCGTCGAGCGGGTTGAGGGGCTTGCCGGTGGTGGACAGGAGCCGCTCGGGGGTGACCTCCTGGCCCAGCAGGTGCAGCGCGCCGATCTCGCCGGCGGCGCCGCCGTACCCGCGGTGCAGGCGGCCGTTGATGAGCGAGCCGGCCCCGGGGCTGAGGCCGGCCATGACGAAGACGACGTCGTCGGCGCCGACCGCCGCGCCCTGCCAGTGCTCGGCGATCGCGGCGAGGTTGGCGTCGTTCTCGATCAGCACGGGGCAGCGGAAGGAGCGGCGCAGCCGCACGCCGAGGTCGAGGCCGGTCCAGCCGGGCATCGCCGTGCCGAGCCGGATGGTGCCCTCGCGGTCGACGATGCCGGGGGTGCCGATGCCGACGGCCCACAGGTTGTCGCGCGAGATGCCGGCCTTGCGCAGGACCTCGGCGACGGCGGTGCGGACGGCGGCGAGCCGGTCCTCGGCCTCCAGGGTCTCGTCGACGGGCTTGAAGTGACTGCCCAGCACCTCGCCGGTGAGGTCGGCGAGGATGACGCGGACGTCGTGCACGCCGATCTCGATGCCGAGGATGTGCCCGGCCTCGGCGCGGAAGCGGAACCAGCGGGCGGGCCGGCCGCGGCGGCCGGTGCCCGGCTGGCCGTCCTCCTTGGGCTGGTCGACCTCGGCGACGAGCCCGGTGTCGACGAGTCCCTCGATGACGCCCTCGACGGTGGGCCGGGAGAGCCCGGTCTCGCCGACGAGCTGAGTGAGGGTCACGGCGTGGCCGGCCCGCAACGCCCGGAGCGTGACCGCCGCGTTGATCCGCCGCAGCAGTGAGGAGTCCCCGCCGGTGAGCCGATCCGCCAACACGATGCCCTTCGCCGTTCGCGCGACTGCCCTGGCGCGCGGAGTCGAGTCCGCGGGGACCGCCAACGCCCCGCGGGGTTCCGCCGCCCGGATCCGAGGCCGCCGACGGCGGGAGGAGCCGCCTGCATCACGGCCGGGAGGCCTGGGCCCGTCCCCGAACTCCCGCGTGCCGGGCGGTGACGAGCCCAGGCGGATGCTACCCGGGCCCGGGGCCGACGGGCGAGGATCCTCGCAGCTCATCCCCGCTTCGGTATCGAAATGGTACGCATCGGGTGGCGGTGCGTGACCCGGGCTTCACCGCTCGACCACGAAGCGCTCACCGTGCTGCCGCCGGGGCGGGTGGGACCACGCGGCCCGGTCGTGAGCGCCGCAGAGCGAGCCGACGCCGCGCCAGGCGCCGATGGACAGGGCGGAGAGCGCGGAGCCGATCGAGCCGGCGGAGGCGAACGAGCCGATGGAACCCACGGATCCGAACGAGCCGATCGAGCCGATGGACAGGAAGGAGCCCACCGAGCCGATCGACAGGATCGACCCGACCGAGCCGATCGAGAGCAGCGAGCCGAGCGAGCCGAGCGACGCGATCGAGGCGATCGACGCGAGCGGGTCCGCGTGCCGGGAGGACCGGGCCATGTCCTCGATCCTAGTGCGGCGGCTCAGGGCACGCGGGCGACGAACAGGTGCTGGCCGAGCAGGCCCATCGGGTGCCCGTCCTCGGGCAGGGCGAGGACGGTTGCGCAGCCGGCCGCCGTCAGTGCCGCGCGCCACTCCTCGGCGGGAGCGGGCGCGGGCGCCGGCGCGGCGAGGGCGTCGGGTTCGGTGGTGACGAGGACGTCGAGCTGCTCGTCCGTCGCCGCGACGAGCAGCAGCCGGCCGCCGGGCGCCAGCAGGCGGACGAGCTCCGCGACGGTGGTGTCCGGGTCGCCGGCGCCGGCGGCGACGACGACGTCGAAGCGGCCGCCGTCGGGCAGCGGGTGGTGCTCGACGACCTGGCGGGGGCGGGCGGACAGGGCGCGGGCGATCGCGGTGTCGGTGCCGTCGCCGTCGCTGAGCTCCAGGACCCGCAGCGGCGCGGGCCCGTCGTGCGCCTCGGCCATGCCGCGGACGAGCGAGCCGAGCGCCGCGCCGAAGTACCCGCGGGCGGCGGTCCAGCGCAGCGGGGGGACGGCCGGGCGGGGCGGCTCCTGGCCGGTGATCCGGCGGGGCAGGCGCAGGGCGGCGCGCCGGACCCGGTCGAGGGCGGCGGCCTGGCCGAGCCCGTCGGCCCAGGCGTCGGCGGCCGGGCGCCAGGTCTCGCGGACCTCGGCGGCGGCGAGCGGCGGCGCGCCGACGTAGCGGTCGTCGTGCCGGGCTATCAGGCCGTGCCGGGCGAGGGCGTCGAGCCAGCGCACGACCTGGGGGCGGTAGACGGGGGTGACGACGACGGAGTCGAGGATCTCGGTCTCGGTGTGCCCGGTGGCGGGGTCGGTGAGGACGCCGTACTGCTGGAGGGTCAGCAGGAGCGAGCCGAGGACGGCGTGGTCGAGGTGTGCGCCGAAGTCGCGGACCTGCTCGGCGGTGATGCCGATGGCGTGCTTCCAGGCGGCGGTCGCGGCGGTTGCGGCGGCGGCGCGCAGCCGGTGCTCGGCGGCCTCGGCGTCGCTGTGCGGCTCGCGCAGGTGGGCGACGACGGCGCCGAGCGCGTCGACGGCGGCGTAGACGTCGTCCTGCCGGGGCTCGGGGCCGACGTGCAGGACGAGGCGCAGCGCGGACAGGTCGTGGGCGGCGAGGCCGGGCACGCGGGCGAGGCGCCAGAGCAGGTCGGAGGGCAGCGTGAGGTGGGTGGTGCCGGTGGTGGCGAGGGCGGCGAGCTGCTCCTCGGGGCGCTGGTCGGGGTCGGCGCAGTGGACGGTGCCGCCGGCCAGCAGGGTGGCGAGGGCGAGTTCGACGGCGAGGTCGGTCGCGGGGTGGAGCAGGGTGTGCCGGATGGGCTCCGGGCCGAGGACGCCCGCCCAGTGCCGCAGCCGCTGCTCGGCGGCGCGGGCGGTGCTCGCGGGCAGCGCGGAGTGTGCGGCGACCTTGGCGGCGACGGCTCCGGGCAGTCCGCCGGGCGGGGAGACGCCGAGCAGCAGGCCGATGCCGCTGATCGAGCGGCCGCCGGCGACGACGGCGGGTCGGTCGCCGAGTTCGCGCAGCGCGCTGACCAGGGCGGGGGACGTGGGCAAGGTGATCACTCCGGGTGGCAGGGGAAGCCGGACCACTGAACCATGCGGGGGAGCCGGTGGTAGCCGTATCCGGGTAAAAATTCGTAATGATTTTCATATCGGATCGTCAACTCGGCCCCGGAAATCTCGCCGTGAACGGGCCGGAACTGCGCAATCCGGATGGGCTCCGCGGAGTCGGCCCGATGTCTTGACACCCGCGGCGCGTCCTGGATTACTGGCCCTGGGGTCGCCCGGCCGAACGATCGGTCGGGGCGGCCGCGGGGGCCCGGCCGACCTGCGAAGGAGCGACGATGACCAGCAGCGCGCCCGAAGAAGCCGGGGTCCCCGAGGGAGCCGGGAGCGCCTCGCCGAGGCGCCTCGGCGAGCCCGTCCCGCCGGGGCTGCTGGACGCCGGCGAGCGGATGACGGTCGGCGAACTGCGCGCCCTCCAGCTCGACCGCCTCCGGGCCACCCTGCGGCACGCGTACGACAACGTCGAGCTGTACCGCCGCAAGTTCGACGCCGCCAGGGTCGGGCCGGGGGACTGCCGCAGCCTGGCGGACCTCGCCCGCTTCCCGTTCACCACCAAGGCCGACCTGCGCGAGGGCTACCCGTTCGGCCTGTTCGCCGTCCCGATGGACCGGGTCCGCCGGATCCACGCCTCCAGCGGCACCACCGGGCGCCCGACCGTCGTCGGCTACACCGAGAACGACCTGTCGATGTGGGCGGACGTCGTCGCCCGCTCGATCCGCGCGGCCGGCGGACGGGCCGGCCACAAGGTGCACATCGCGTACGGCTACGGGCTGTTCACCGGCGGGGGGGGGGGGGGCCCCCCCCCCCCCCGCGCGGGGGGGGGGGGGGGGGCGCCGGCGCGGGGGGGGGGGGCCGGGGCGCGGGGGGGGGGGGCGCGCGCGCGCGCGGCCGCACAA
>NZ_JBHWGV010000044.1:56885-70030 GCF_042732955.1 Kitasatospora sp. NPDC059747
CCCGCCCGCGCCGGCCGGCGGGCCGGGGGGCGGCCCCCACACATCTCTACACTTCGCGCGCGGCCGGGTGTTCGCCCGGGGGGGCGGGCCCCCCCCCCCCCCCCCCCCGCGGGCGGGCTGCACGGTGATCCCGGCGTCCGGCGGCATGACGGCGCGGCAGGTGCAGATCATCCAGGACTTCCGGCCCGAGATCATCATGGTCACCCCGTCCTACATGCTCACGCTGCTGGACGAGTTCGAGAAGCAGGGGATCGACCCGCGCGGCACGTCGCTGCGGATCGGGATCTTCGGGGCGGAGCCGTGGACAAAGGAGATGCGGCGCGAGATCGAGGAGCGGCTCGACCTGCACGCCGTCGACCTCTACGGACTGTCCGAGGTGATCGGGCCCGGCATCGCGCAGGAGTGCGTGGAGACCAAGGACGGCCTGCACGTCTGGGAGGACCACTTCTACCCGGAGATCGTCGACCCGCTCACTGACGAGGTGCTGGCGGAGGGGGAGGGCGGCGAGCTGGTGTTCACCTCGCTCACCAAGGAGGCGCTGCCCGTCATCCGCTACCGCACCCGCGACCTGAGCCGGCTGTTGCCGGGCACCGCACGGCCGGCGTTCCGGCGGATGGAGAAGGTCACCGGGCGCAGCGACGACATGATCATCCTGCGTGGGGTGAACGTCTTCCCGACCCAGATCGAGGAGATCCTGCTGCGCACCCCGGGCGTCGCGCCGCACTTCCAGCTGCGGCTGGGCCGGCAGGGGCGGCTGGACGTGATGGCGGTGCGCGTCGAGGCGCGGCCGGACGCGCCCGCCGAGGTGCGGACGGCGGCGGAGGCGGCGATCGTCCGGGCGGTGAAGGACGGGGTGGGCGTGACGGTCACGGCCGAGGTGGTCGAGCCGTACACGCTGGAGCGCTCGGTCGGGAAGATCAAGCGGGTGATCGACGAGCGCGGGTGAGACCCGCGGCCACCGGGCAGGACGCGGCGGAGGCGGACGGCAGTCCGGGGGGTGTGCCGTACGCCTCCGCGGCGTCTACAGCAATGTAGACGTCAGGTGGCGGAGCGTCCAGCCCGCGCCCGGCGCGTCCTGGCCCGCGCCGCGCGGGCGGACAGGGCGAGGGCCAGCGCCATCGCGACGGCCAGCGCCACGCTCACCTGGCCGGTGCCCAGGTTCAGGCCGCCCCGCTCGTGGCTCACGCCCGCCCAGTCCGCGAACGAGGCGCCGAGCGGGCGGGTGAGCACGTACGCCCACCAGAAGCCCGCCACCGGGCCCACCCAGCGGGCCTTCGAGGCCAGCGCGGGGACGGCGATCAGCACGGCGAAGCCGATGCCGGCGACCAGGTAGCCGAGCTTCAGCGTCGCCGCCGTCAGGTCGCCCACGGCGGTGCCCAGGGCGAAGGTCAGCAGCACGGCCGCCCAGTAGAAGAGCTCCCGGCGCAGCCCGGTGACCCGGTCGATCGCCAGCGAGCCCTCCACCCGGTGCCACAGCACGAACAGCGCCGCCAGCGCCACCGCCAGCGAGCCCGCCGACAGCGCGTACGGCACGCCGAGCGCGACGTGCGCCACGTCGGCGACCATCGTGCCGAAGACGCTCACCATGACCACCACGGCCCAGTACACGCCGGGCACGCAGCGGCGCAGCCGCAGCTGGACCACGATGGCCACCGCGAACAGCAGGCCGGCGCCGCCCACCGCGGGGACCGGCCCCGCGGTGCGGGCGAGGAAGTCGGACAGCACCTCGCCCAGGCCGGTGGTGAGGATCTTCACCAGCCAGAACCAGCCGTCGACCGGCGGGACCTTGTTCGCCCCGGCGGCCCGGCCGGTCCGTTCGTCCGGCCGGGTCAGCGTCGAGTGCTGGGCCACGTCAGCGTCCCGGGGCGGCGACGACGGTGTTGCCGGTCAGCTCGCCGCTCGCGCCGTCCACCGTCACCCGGTGCCGGACGCCGTCCTGGCCGATGACGACGACGGACCACGCGGCGGTGCCGCCCTGCGCGGTGACGCGCTGCAGCGACTCGGCCCGGCCGCCGGGGACGGCGCCCTGCGCCTTCTCCAGCGCGGCGGAGGCGGCGACCGACGGGAGCGGGGCGGGGGCGCCACCGGCGCGGCCGTCCTGGCCCTCGGCGCTCTGGCCGTTGCCGTCCCGGCCCTCGCCGTCCCGGCCGTTCCGGTCGTCGGAGCCCTGCTCGCCGCCGTGGTGGCGGTGGCCCTGGGCGCCGTGCTCGCCGTGGCCGCCCTTGCGGGCCTCGCCGCCGTGCTCGCCCTGGCCGGCCTGGTCGCCGGAGCCGTCCTCGGACCAGCTCATCGCCCGCTCCTGGTCCCGGCCGTGCCCGTCGTGCACGACGGTCAGCGCCACTCCGCCCGCGGCGCCGACCAGCGCGACCGCGGCCACCCCGGCGGCTATCCGGCGCTCCTGCCCGGCCGCCCAGGCGCGCACCCGCGCCACCCGGCGCCGCCGGGCCGGCAGCGGCGGAACCTCTTCGGCGCCGGTGTGCGGCCCCGGCTCGGGACCGAACTTCGAGCCCTCGGGGCCGAGCTCGGGGCCGGAGTCCGGGCCGGAGTCCGGGCCCTGCGGGAACGGGGTGCTGGACGACGGGGAGTCGGTCATCGGGCGCTCTCCTTGCGTGGCGTGCTCCGCGCGCCCGGAACCGCCCGGGCCGCGCGGGGCGATCATGGCGGACCGTTCCTGAACCTGCGCTTAAGCCCGCCGAAGATCGCCACGGACCACCTGGCACCCTGAACGGATGCACATTCTCGTCGTCGAGGACGAACACCGGATGGCCACCGCGCTGCGCCGCGGCCTGGAGGCGGACGGCCACACCGTCGACACCGCCCACAACGGGCCCGAAGGCCTCGCCCTCGCCGACCGCCACCCCTACGACGTGATCCTGCTCGACATCATGCTGCCCGGCCTCAACGGCTACCGGGTCTGCGCCCGCCTCCGCGCGAACGGCTGCCGCGCCGGGATCCTCATGCTCACCGCCAAGGACGGCGAGTGGGACGAGGCCGAGGCCCTCGACACCGGCGCCGACGACTACCTGTCCAAGCCGTTCTCCTTCGTCGTGCTGCTCGCCCGCCTGCGCGCCCTGCACCGGCGCATCGACCAGCAGCGGCCCCGCCTGCACACCCTCGGCGACCTCGTCGTCGACGCCAACGCCCGCACCTGCACCCGGGCCGGCACCCCCACCCACCTCACCGCGCGCGAGTTCGCCATCCTGGAGCACCTCGCCGCCCGCGCCGGGACGGTCGTCTCCAAGCGCGAGATCCTCGACCACGTCTGGGACGCCGACCACGACGCCGACCCCAGCGTCGTCGAGGTCCACATCCACGCGCTGCGCCGCAAGATCGACGCCCCCTTCGGCCGCGCCGCCCTGCAGACCATGCGCGGCGCCGGCTACCGCCTCGACCCGGCCGGCGGCTGAAGTGCCCTACCGCAAGCCGCAGTTCGTCCCGCGCTCCGCCCGTCGCCTCGTTCCGCGCACCGTCCGCGCCCGGGCCACCGCCGCGGCCGGCACGGTCCTCGGCGCGGCCCTCGCCCTCGCCAGCGCCGGGCTGCTCGCCGTCCTGCACGCCGACCTCGTCGCCTCCGCCGCCTCGGCCACCCGCCAGCAGGCCGAGACCGTCGCCCAGCTCGCCGCGCAGGGCCGGCTCACCCCCGTCCTGCACACCGGCCACGGCACCGACTTCCTCCAGGTCGTCGACGCCCGCGGCACCGTCCTCGCCGCCAGCCCCAACCTGGCCGGACGCCCCGCGATCACCCCCGCCGGACGCACCGGCTCGCACACCACCGACGACGTCGACCCGCTCCTGGACCACCACCGCCAGCGCGTCACCGCCGTCACCGGCGACACCCCCGCCGGGCCCGTCACCGTCTACGCGGGCGCCTCGCTGCGCGCCGCCGACGAGGCCCTCGACATCACCCAGGCCGGGCTCGCCGTCGCCGGCCCGCTGCTGCTGCTCACCGGCGTCGTCGTCACCTGGAAGGTCACCGGGAACGCGCTGCGCCCGGTCGAGGCGATCCGCGCCGAGGTCGACGCCATCACCGGGCAGGACCTGCACCGCCGGGTGCCCGAGCCCGGCACCGCCGACGAGATCGCCCGCCTGGCCGCCACCATGAACGCGATGCTCGACCGGCTGGAGGCCTCCGGACGGCGCCAGCGCCAGTTCATCGCCGACGCCTCGCACGAGCTGCGCAGCCCGCTCGCCGTGCTGCGCACCCAGCTGGAGGTCGCCGACACCCACCCCGACCCGGCGGTGCGGGCCGAGCTGGTGCACGGCGCGCTCCAGGACACCGACCGGCTGCAGAGCCTCGCCACCGACCTGCTGCTCCTCGCCCGCCTCGACGCGGGCGGCGCCGACGACCGGCCCCGCCAGCGCGTCGACCTCACCGCGCTGGTCGCCGACACCGTGCTCGGCCGCCCGCCCGGCCCGCACCGGCGCACCACCGACCTCGCCCCGGGCATCGCCGTGGACGGCATCCCGCTGTGGCTCGGACGGCTGCTCACCAACCTGCTCGACAACGCCGAGCGGCACGCGGGCGGCGTCGTCCACGTGCGGCTGGGTGCGGACCGCGCCCGCGGGGTGGCCGTCCTGGACGTCGAGGACGACGGCCCGGGCATCCCGGCCGCCGACCGAGAGCGGGTCTTCGAGCGCTTCACCCGCCTCGACGACGCCCGCAGCCGCGACGAGGGCGGCAGCGGCCTCGGCCTGCCGATCGCCCGCGACATCGCCCGTCACCACGGCGGCACGCTGGCCGTCGCCCCGAGCGCCGCGGGCACCCGCCTGACCGCCGAGCTGCCGCTGACCGGGGAACAGTAGGGCGTGTCCTTCGGCGGGCCGGGGTCCGCGACGCTCCCTCAGCCCGGCGGCCGGCAGGCGCCCCCGTCCTCCGCCTTGCGATGCACGCACGCTGACGCCGCAGCCCTCCGGCCTGACCCGAAAGCCACACCCCGGGCACCCGTTCGGCGCACCTGCGGTCGTGGGCACGGCCCGGGCTTCCCAGACTCGGAGGACAGGGGGTGGACTCAAACCGGAGAGGCAACCCCATGAGCATCAGGCTTCGCCGCGTCCTCGCGGTGACCGCAGTGGTATCCCTCGGCCTCGGCGCCGCGTCCTGCGGCAGCGCCAAGCAGTCGTCGTCCGGCGGCGGTTCCTCCGGCGGTGCCAGTGCGAGCGGCACCGCCGCGGTCGGAGCGGTGCGGATCGGCCTGCTTCTGCCGGAGACCAAGACCACCCGCTACGAGCAGTTCGACCGCCCGCTGATCGAGGCGAAGATCAAGCAGCTGGCGCCGCAGGCGCAGATCGACTACTACAACGCCAACCAGGACGCGACGCTCCAGCAGACCCAGGTGGACACCGCCCTCACCAAGGGCGACAAGGTGCTGATCCTGGACGCGGTCGACTCCAAGTCGATCCAGTCCTCCGTGCAGAAGGCCCACGACGCCGGCGTCAAGGTGCTCGCGTACGACCGCCTCGCCCAGGGGCCCGCCGACGCGTACGTGTCGTTCGACAACCGCAAGGTCGGCGAGCTGCAGGGCCAGGCGCTCGTCGCGGCCGTGGGCGACAAGGCGGGCTCGGGCGAGATCTTCATGATCAACGGCTCGCCCACCGACCCCAACGCCGCCGACTTCAAGGCCGGCGCGCACAGCGCGATCGACGGCAAGCTGAAGATCGGCAAGGAGTACGACACCCCGCAGTGGGACGCGAACGTGGCCAACCAGGAGGCCGCCGCCGCGATCACCGCGATCGGCGCCAAGAACGTGGTCGGCGCCTACTCGGCCAACGACAGCATGGCCGCCGGTGTCGGGACCGCGCTGAAGGCGGCCGACCTCAGCGTCCCGCTCACCGGGCAGGACGCCCAGCTCGACGGCATCCAGCGGATCGTGGCGGGCACCCAGACCATGACGATCTACAAGCCGCTCAAGCCCGAGACCGACGCGGCCGGCCAGATCGCGGTCGCCCTCGCCGCGGGCACGGCCCTGGACTCCACGCTCGTCCCGACCACGGTGACCAACGGCAGCGGCAACAAGGTACCCGCCGACCTGCTCACGCCGATCGTCGTCACCAAGGACAAGATCAAGGACACGGTGGTCGCCGACGGCTTCTACACCGTCGCTCAGATCTGCACGTCGGACTACGCCGCCGCCTGCAAGTCCGTCGGCCTCCAGTAGTCCGCCACCCGAGCACACGAATACGCCCCGCCCCCTCACCTCGGGGGCGGGGCAAGAGAGTTGGTCACTGTGGCAGGTGAGACCGTACTGGCCCTGCGCGGGGTCTCCAAGCGGTTCGGCGCCGTCCAGGCGCTCACCGACATCGAACTGGAGGTGCACGCCGGCGAGGTGCTCGCGCTGGTCGGCGACAACGGCGCCGGCAAGTCCACCCTGGTCAAGTCGATCTCCGGGGTCCACCAGCCGGACGAGGGCGCGATCGAGTGGCAGGGCAGGCCGGTGAGCATCCACCGCCCGCAGGACGCCCAGCAACTGGGCATCGCCACGGTCTACCAGGACCTCGCGCTGTGCGACAACCTCGACGTGGTCGGCAACCTCTTCCTCGGCCGCGAGATCCGGCGCTTCGGCATCCTCGACGAGGTCGCGATGGAGAAGCGCTCGCGCGTGCTGCTCGACACCCTTTCCATCCGCATCCCGAGCGTGCGGATCCCGGTCGCCTCCCTCTCCGGAGGCCAGCGCCAGGTCGTCGCGATCGCCCGCGCGCTGATCGGCTCCCCCAAGGTCGTCATGCTCGACGAACCGACCGCCGCCCTCGGCGTCGAACAGACCGCCCAGGTCCTCGACCTCGTCGAGCGGCTGCGCGAGCAGGGCCACGGCGTGATCCTCATCAGCCACAACATGGCGGACGTGATGGCGGTGGCGGACACCGTCGCGGTGCTGCGCCTGGGCCGCAACAACGGCGTCTTCGACAAGCGCTACACCAACCAGGAAGAGATCATCTCGGCCATCACCGGCGCCACGGACAACGCCGTGACCCGCCGGCGGGCCCGCGGCGAGGAGGGTTCCCAGTGAGCGAGAACATTCCCGGGAGCCCGCAGGGCGGCGAGCCCGAACGCCGCCACGCCCCGCTGCCCGAGGACAGCATGCCCACGGGCGGCGTCAACGCGCCCGTCCCGGTGGCCTCCGAGGCGATCCCGGCGGTGGACCCGCGGCTGATCGTGCGCCAGGAGGGCATCAAGGGCTACCTCGGCGAGTTCCGCCGCCGGATGAGCAGCGGTGAACTCGGCTCGCTGCCCGTGGTGCTGGCGCTGATCGTGATCTGGGCGGTGTTCGGCAGCCTCAACAGCAGCTTCCTGTCCGCCCAGAACCTGTCCAACCTCTCCCAGCAGATCGTCGGCACCGGCATGATCGCCATCGGCGTCGTGTTCGTGCTGCTGCTCGGCGAGATCGACCTGTCGGTCGGCTCGGTCAGCGGTCTGTGCGCGGCGATCTTCGCGGTCCTGAACGTCAACCACGGCGTCAACCAGTGGGTCGCGCTGATCACCGCGATCGCCGGCGGCGCGGCGGTCGGCGCGATCCAGGGCATCTTCTTCGCCAAGGTCGGCGTCCCGGCCTTCGTCGTCACCCTCGCCGGTAACCTCGGCTGGAACGGCCTGATGCTCCAGGTGCTCGGCGCCACCGGCACCGTCAACCTGTCCGGCAAGGACATCGTTTCCAGGCTCTACACCACCATCTACGGCCAGCAGGTCGTCGCCTACGGCGCCGCGCTGGCCGGCGTGGTGCTCTTCCTGGGCGCCTCACTGGTCGACTCCCGCCGGCGCTCGGCCGCGGGCGTACCGTCCCGCCCGGTCACCGACATCGTGCTGCGCACCATCCTGCTGGCGATCGTCGCCTTCCTCGCCGCCTACACGCTCAACCAGTACAAGGGACTGCCGCTCGCGCTGCTGATCTTCCTGATTTTCATCGTCGTGCTGGACTTCGTGCTGCGCCGCACCTCCTACGGCCGCCAGGTGTTCGCGCTCGGCGGCAACATCGAGGGCGCCCGGCGGGCCGGCATCAACGTGACCTGGATCCGGATCAGCGTCTTCACCGTCTGCTCCACCATGGCGGCCGTCGGCGGCCTCTTCCTGGCCGCGCAGATCCAGTCGGCCAGCCAGACCTCCGGCGGCGGCAACCTGCTGATGAACGCGATCGCGGCGGCCGTCATCGGCGGCACCAGCCTCTTCGGCGGCCGCGGCAAGACCTGGTCGGCGCTGCTGGGCGCGCTGGTGATCGCCTCGATCCAGTCCGGGATGAACATCGAGGGCCTCAGCAACGCGATCCAGTTCATGATCACCGGTGCGGTGCTGCTCGCCGCCGTCGTGGTCGACTCGCTCGCGCGGCGCACCCAGAAGGCCGCCGGGCGGGCATGACGGGTCCCTCGTGGGCCCTATGCTGCGGACATGCCGAGTGAGCTGCGCCTCCACCAAGCAAACACCGACCTCGCGTTCATCCTCCGCGAGACCGAGCTGACGCCCGTCCCGTTCGTCCCCGAGATCCGCCTGCACATGGCGGACGACGCGATCGCGCTCTGGGAGACCACCGAGGAGGCGCGCGGCAAGGCCGGGCTGCCGCCGCCGTTCTGGGCGTTCGCGTGGGCGGGCGGCGTCGCCGTCACCCGGTACGTGCTCGACCACCCCGAGCTCGTCGCCGGACGCGGCGTGCTCGACGTCGCCGCCGGGTCGGGCGTGGTGGGCGTCGCCGCCGCGCTGAGCGGGGCCGCGTCGGTGCGGGCCGCCGAGATCGACGCCTACGCGGTCGCCGCGATCGGGCTCAACGCCGAGGCCAACGGCGTCCGGGTGGAGGGCGCCCTGGTGGACCTGGTCGACGGCGACGGCGCCCCGGCGGACGTCGTCCTCGCCGGGGACGTCTTCTACGAACGGGCCATGGCCGCCCGGTTCCTCCCCTTCCTCGAACGGGCCGCCGCGCGCGGCGCCACCGTCATCGTCGGCGACCCGGGCCGCGCCTACCTGCCCCGCGAGCGGTTCACCGCGCTGGCCGCGTACGAGGTGCCGGTCGTCGCCGACCTGGAGGACACGTCGATCAAGACGACGACGGTGTGGCGGCTCGACCGGTAGCGGGCACGGGCACGCTCACCTGGCGAAATTCCCCGTGGCGGGGCGATCGGTCCTGCTAGACACGGGCGCATGACCGACGACATCGCCCTGCGCACCGCCACCCCCGCCGAGATACCCGCGCTGCTCGCGCTCTGGGCCGCCGCCGCCAAGGGCACCAGCATCTCGGACGACGAGGCCGGCGTGGCCGCCCTGCTCGCGCGCGACCCGCACTGCCTCGTCGTCGCCACCCCGGCCGACGACCCGGGCACCCTGCTCGGCACCGTCATCGCCGGCTGGGACGGCTGGCGCGCACACCTGTACCGCCTCGCCGTCGACCCCGCCCACCGCCGCCGGGGCATCGGCGCCGCCCTGCTGACCGCCGCCGAGGAGCGCCTGGCCGCGCTCGGCGCCCGCCGGATCGACGCGATGGTCCTGGACGAGAACGAGCTCGGCCACCGCACCTGGAAGGCCGCCGGCTACACCCCCGAACCGCAGTGGAGCCGCTGGGTCAAGCCCCTGGCCGGCTGACGTCGCCGTTCGGCGGCTCGGTTAGGGTGCGCTCATGGACGACACGGCCCGCTGGGACTGGGACGGGATCCGCGAGCGCACCCTCGCGCTGCGCGCGCGGCGCGGCCGGGCGCCGCTGGCGGCCCCGCTGAGCGAGGAACAGGTGGCGGAGGCCGAGCGGCAGTTCGGCATCACGTTCCCGGCGGACTACCGCGCGTTCCTGACGACCGTCAGCGCCGGGACGGACTGGCCGCGGCAGCTGTGCCAGGGCGAGACCGGGTGGTACTGGGCGGGGGACCGGCAGACCAGGCCCGCCCTCCTGGCCGAGCCCTTCCCGGACCACGACACCGCGCTGGCGGCCTCCGACGACTTCTGGGACAACCCGCTGCGCGAGGAGGACTTCGAGGATCCGGCCGCGTTCCGGGCCGCACTCGCGGCGTGGAACGACGAGGCCGAGGCGATCGAGGACGCCCGCACCGCCGGGGCCGTCTGCCTGACCGAGAACGGCTGCGGCTTCGCGACCTGGCTCGTCGTCACCGGCCCGGACCGCGGCACCATGTGGTTCGACGGCCGCGCCACCTGCGACCGGCTCAACCCGCTGCTCACGGACGAGGGCCGGCCGGCGACCTTCGGCGAGTGGTACCTCGACTACCTGGAGCACGAGGAGCCGTACGCCACGGACGAGGAACGCAGCGCCGCCCACAGCCATTGGCATCGGGGCGAGGACACCCCGATCTGGTTCCGCTGGTTCGACGACTGGCGGGAGCAGGTGAGCCGATGACCTGGCGGGCGTTCGAGCGGGAGCTCGCGGAGGCCAAGCGGCGCTTCGACACGGACCTGCTGCGCTTCCCGGTGGACGGGCCCTGGGACGAGGTCGCCTACTGGGATCCGGTGCCCGCCGTGCGGGTGTTCGGCGGACTCGGGGACGGCCGCTGGGAGGACCGCAGCCGGCTGGCCGTGCCCGGACCGGTCTACGCGGGCGAGACGGACACCGGGCTGAACGGGCCGTACTACCTGCCCGCAGCCGTCCTCTCCGGCGAGGACGGCTGCGAGTTCGTCCACCGGCAGCCCGTGAACCTGCGCGAGGTGGCCGCCCTGGCGGAGGTCGCCGCCTGCGAGCCGCAGGGCGGCTACGCGAGCGACGGCGACCACCACTGGACGCCGGAGTCCGTCCGCGCCTGGTGGCGCGAGCGCGGCGCCGTTCGGGAGTGGATCGCCGCCGAACTCGCGCTGGGGGACGCCGGGCAGAACGAGGAGGCGGCGTTGCGCGCGTACGCCGAACACCTGGACGGCGGCGGGCTGGAGGCGTACCTGCGCGGGTACGTGTACTGGCTGGCCGAGGGGCGGGAGCCGCTCCTCGGCCGGCCGTTGCCGGTGCTCTGAGGGCGGGTCAGGCGCGCAGGGCGGCGAGCCACGCCTCGACGGCGGCGGCCTCGCGGGGGAGGCCGGCGGAGAGGTTCTCGTTGCCGTCCTCGGTGACGAGGATGTCGTCCTCGATGCGCACGCCGATGCCGCGGTACTCGGCGGGGACGGTCAGGTCGTCCTCCTGGAAGTAGATGCCGGGCTCGACGGTGAGCACCATGCCCGGCTTCAGCGGGCCGTCGACGTGGTCCTCGGTGCGGGAGTGGGCGCAGTCGTGGACGTCGATGCCGAGCATGTGGCCGGTGCCGGCCAGGGTGAAGCGGCGGTGCAGGCCGAGCTCGTAGACCTTGTCGGCGGTGAGGTCGCCGAACAGGCCCCAGGAGGTGAGGTGTTCGGCGAGCACCCGCTGGGCGGCGTGGTGGAAGTCGCGGAACACGCCGCCGGGCCGCACCGCGGCGATGCCGGCCTCCTGCGCCGCGTACACGGCGTCGTAGACCTTGCGCTGGAGCGCGTCGAAGCGGCCGTTGACGGGGAGGGTGCGGGTGATGTCGGCGGTGTAGAGCTCGTTGGTCTCCACGCCCGCGTCGAGGAGCAGGAGTTGGCCCGGCTTCGCGCGGCCGTCGTTGCGCACCCAGTGCATGGTGGTGGCGTGCGGGCCGGCGGCGGCGATCGTGCCGTAGCCGACGTCGTTGCCCTCGACCCGGGCGCGGACGAAGAAGGTGCCCTCGATCAGGCGCTCGGCGGTCTCGGTGTCGCTGCCGAGCACCCGGACGACGTCCTCGAAGCCGCGGGCGGTGGCCGCGCACGCGAAGCGCAGCTCGGCGATCTCGAACTCGTCCTTCACCAGGCGCAGTCCGGACAGGAAGACCCGGAACTCCTCGTCGCGCTCGGCGGTGGCACCATGGCGCAGCGCCTCCTCCACCCCGGCGTCGTGGCCGCGCAGGACGCGGACCGGGCCGGTGACGGCGCGCAGGTCGGCCCGGACGTCGCGGACGTCGCGGCAGGGCAGCCCCAGCAGGCGCTCGTTCTCGCCGAGGCTGTTGCGGCGGCCGTCCCACAGCTCGCCGTGGTTGTCGAGCCAGAACTCGCCGTTGCCGCGGTCGGAGCGGTCGCGGACGTAGAGCGTGGCGTCGCCGGCGGGGGAGAGGACGAGCACGCCGTCCTGGGACTGGTCGCCGGTGAGGTAGACGTAGTCGGAGGACGGGCGGAACGGGTAGTCCGTGTCGTTGGCGCGGACCTTGGGGTTGCCGGCCGGGACGACCAGCGTCTCGCCGGGGAAGGCGGCGGCCAGTTCGGCGCGGCGGCGGGCGGTGTGCGCGGCCTGCGCGATCGGCGCGAGGTCGCCGCGCTCGGAGTCGGCCCAGCCGTGGCGCATGTTCTCGGCGAGTTCGTCGGTGACGCCGCGGGTCAGGCCGTTCTTGCGGTACTTGATGGTGTCGGCCGGCCGGGACTCGGTGGGCTGGGCGGGCTCGGTCATGTGCCGTCTCCAGGGCTGGGGAGGGATGCGGGTGCGGGCGCGTCCCGTACGGTATACCGAACGAAGTGCGGAGAGAAGGGGATTCGAGTGGCCGACTCCGAGGGATCCGTCCGGGGCGTGCTCGCCGCCAACCTGAAGCGCGTGCGGGCCGCGCGAGGCCTGTCCCTGTCCGAACTGTCGCGGCGGGCCGGGATCGGCAAGGCGACGCTCTCCCAGCTGGAGTCCGGCACCGGCAACCCGACCCTGGAGACGGTGTTCGGCCTGGCCCGGGTGCTGGGCGTGCCGATCTCCGACCTCGTCGACGGCGCGCCGGGCGGCGGCGTCACGGTGGTCCGCGCGGCCGACGTGGAGCCGCTCAGCGGGGCCGGCGTCGATCTGCGGCCGCTGCGCCGGATCGAGGCCGGGGACTCGGTGTTCGAGGTGTACGACCAGCGGGTCAGACCGGGCGGCACGCAGGACTCGGCCGGGCACGCCGGCAGCGAGCACACCGTCGTCCAGACCGGACGGCTCGGGGTGCGGGTCGACGGGTGCGAGGTCGAGCTGGGGCCGGGGGACTACGTCGGCTTCGACGCCTCGCTGCCGCACGCGTACACCGCGCTGGACGGGGAGGCGGTGCGCTCGGTGCTGCTCCTGCACTTCCGGGCGGACCAGCGGCTGCACGTGGCGGAGGCGCTGGAGCACTGATCCGAGCCGCGCGGGGGGGGTAGCGGCCCAGCCGCCCCGGCCGGGGGCCCGGAGCCCCGCCGGCCGGGGGGGGGATAACCAAACACG
>NZ_JBHWGV010000045.1:0-51669 GCF_042732955.1 Kitasatospora sp. NPDC059747
TTGTGGGGCTGGTTTTTTTTTCAACCCCTCTGGGGTGTTTGGGTTTCGGTTTTGTGTGGCTAGTCGGCGGGTCCGACGTCCCACTCCCACCACGCTGAGGGTCAGGCCGTGTCCGGGGCGGTGCCGATGGCGCCGGCCGAGCGGAGTGACCGCCCGAGGTCCCCGGTGAGGATGCGGGGGTGTCGCCGCCACCACCACAGGTCGGGGCCTGGCAGTTCGTGGAACCGGTCGAGTGCTTGGCCGTCGTCGTCGACGGTCGCGGCCTTGTACCGGTCGTCCAGGGTTTTGATCCGCGGCGTCCAGAGCTGGACGAGGTGCTCGTCCAGCAGGAGCCACGCCTCGTGGAGCCAGTTCCGGCAGTAGAGGTCGTTGGTGTACTCGTGGATGTCGTCGTCATAGCCGCGCTCGATGACACCCACCAGGGCGGCCCACGCGTTCACCATGTCCGAGACCGTGAACGCCGTCCGCCAGCCGCGCTGGTGCAACAGCTCGCCCACCTCGGTTTCCGTGGCCATGATCGTGAGGCTCTCATGCCGAAACCCTCCGGGCTACCGAGATGTGCCCGCACGCGGCCGGCTGCACGCCCGAACCTAGCCGGAGGTGGTGACTGTCGTGGTCTCGCCGGGGGAGACGTGGAGTGTGGCCGTGCTGTAGGTGGTGCCGTCCACTGTGGTGGTCTGGGCCGGGTGCGGTGTGCCGTTGACGGTGATGGTGGGGTGGGTGCCGGGGAAGCGGGGGGTCCAGGTGAGCGGGGTCGGGCCGGTGTTGGTGAGGGTCGTGGCGCTGTGGCCGTCCTGGCGGACGGTGATCCGCGTTCTGCCGACGGGGATGTCCGCAACCTGGAGCCAGGTCATCGAGCTCGGCAGGTGGGAGGTGGTTTCGACGGCGTCGGAGGCGTCGGGGGTGAGGCCCAGGAGGCCCTGGACGGTCTGGGACAGCAGGGTGAACGGGACTTCGGGGTAGTCGCCGTTCAACATGCGGCCGCTGGTGTGGACTTGGGGGGTGGCCTCGTAGATGGTGCGCATCCACTTCCACGCCCTGTCCCCGTCGCCGGCGGCGAAGAAGGCGTCCGGGAGGTAGGTGTAGGCCTCCAGGTTGTCGGAGCGTTGCGGGCCGGAGTCCTGGGCGTCGAGGTCGGCGAGGAAGGCGTCCCGGCGCGGGCCCGCGTCCAGGAGGTGTTTGGCGGGCATCAGGATGCTCGCCTCGTAGCCCCAGTCGGTGAGGGGGTGGCCGTTGGTGTCGTAGCCGTGGACGACGGCGCCGGGGTGTTGCGGGTCCACCGTCCAGACGGAGTTCGCGTATTGGCGGAGGGTTTCGGCTGCCTGGCGGTAGGTGGCGCGGTCGCTGCGCGAGGAGGCGAGGGTCGCGGCGGCGAGGTAGGCCTGGTACTGGGCGCCGAGGGCGTCGCCCGCCTCGGCGTACGTGGTGGTGGCGTTCTCGGCGTAGCTCGCGGTGCCCTTGAAGATGTTGCGGCTGGCGGCCTGTGGGATCGGGACGCCGCCGTTGTCGACGGGTCCGGGGTGGCGGGCGATGTACGGGCCGAGGGTGGTGCGGACGTAGCGGGTGAGGACGGGGTCGTCGGTGTAGTTGCGGTCGCCGGTCCAGCGGTAGGCCTCGCCGGTCTTCTCCACGAGCTCGAAGGGGGCGGGGAGTTCCCGGACGAAGCTGCTCGGGCTGCGGTAGTCGATGCTGCCCGGGGTCTTGGCGTCGAAGTTGACGGACCACACCGGGTCCAGTCCGTTGGCGTCGGTCGCGGAGGCGGCGAAGGCGCGCAGCATGGTCTTGTTCTGGGCGTCGAGCCCCAACAGGTGGGCGCCGACGAGCTGGTGGGCGAAGTCGCGGCTGTAGAAGTCGGACCGGAACGGGTAGCCGGCCCAGTAGGTGGTGTCGTAGGCCGCGGTGCCCGTGCCGTCGGGGTGGTTCTCGTCGAGGTTGAGGACACCGGGGGCGCCGGCCTGCTGGACCCAGCTGTTGGCCTTGGTCTTGGCCCAGTCGAACAGGGCGACGACCTCGGGGTCGGAGGAGTCGATCAGCGGGTCGTTCGGGGCGGAGGGGGCCACGGCGGCCTCGTCGACGTTGACCCAGCCGGTGGGGGAGGAGCCGATGGCGAGCGTCAGCCGGTTGCCGGGCGAGAGGTGGACGCGGGGGAGGGTGTACTTGGCGTAGACGGGCTGGCCGGGGAGGGCGAGTTGGCACACGACGGTGCCGTTGACGGTGGCCGAGAAGGTGCCTCCCGCCGCGCCGCTCGCGATCCACGCGGACAGGTCGTACGTCCCGTCGGTGACGGCGGTGACCTCCTGGCTCACCCGGTAACCGGTGCCCGCGTCGAGGTAGGCGAGACGGGTGCCGGTGTGCGGGTTGTTGGTGGCGAGGCCGGTGTGGGCGGTGAACGTCCAGCCGTCGGCGCCCAGTTCGAAGCCGGGGTTGGCGAGAAGGAGCGGCTCGGTGCGGGTGAGCGTCCAGCGCTGGGCGGGCCTCGGGGTGCAGGGCTGGACGCGGACCGGGCCGTCGTGGTGGGGCGTGAGGCAGCGGCCGCCCGTGGCGAGGGTGTGGCCGCCGGGCACGGGGGAGACGGTGAAGCGCGCTGCGCTGCCGCAGTCGGCGGCGGTGAGGTCGGCGGCGAGGCAGCGCCCGGTCGCGGCGTCGGCGAGGAGGTAGCCGTCGGCGCCGCGGCGCAGTTGCCACCGCTGGCTGAGCAGGCCCTGGCAGGCGGCGGTGACGGTGGGCGTGCCGAGGGCCGGCCGGGCGAACCGCGGGCCCAGGCAACTGCCGTCCACGGATGACGAGATGACGTAGGTTCCGCCGTCCACCGGATCGTCTCCGGCGGCGGAGGCGGGGGCCGCCCCCGCGATGACGGCGAGGGCGGCGAGGGCGGAGAAGCTGGACAGGACGGTGTTGGGTACGGGAGGCATGAGCGGCTCCTGAGCGTACGTCGGGGGCGCTGGGTCAGTGGAGTGTTGAACGTTCAAATCGCGGCGGGACGGGTGGGACAAGTGCGGGCGCGAACCTCAGGCCGAAGGGCTTGACCCATGTGATCGGTGACATGTGTCATTTCACATGGCGTGCTGAGGGCCCGTCAACGGGCGCGCAAGGGCGGCCGTCGCTTTCCCGTTCCCTCTCCCCGTTCCCCTACCTCGTTCCCCTTCCTCGTTCCCTTCCTCCGACCGAGAGTCAGGACCTCCCTGTGCCTACCGCACGTTCACGTCTCGCCGGATCGCTCCGGAAACTCCTGCTCGGGGCGCTCGTCCTCGGGCTCGCCGGCACCGGCACCGCCGGTACGGCCCTCGCCCAGGGCGAGCGGCAGCCCGGGCCGGCGGGCAGCGCCGCGCCCGCCGATCCGCACCCGGCCGCCGAGGGCTGGCGGCAGATCGACGGCACCTGGGTGCAGGTCGGCGCCACCCGGCCGCACGTGATGCCCAACGCCACCACCTTCGCCCAGCGGCAGGCGGCGAAGACCACTGCGGCCGCCGCCCCGCGCAACAACTACGACCTGCAGATGACCTACCGGGGCGGCCAGGACTCGATCGGCGTCACCACGGGCCAGCCGAAGGTGTACCTGATCTACTGGGGCAGCCAGTGGGGCACCCCCGGCACCGACGCGACGACCGGAAACCTCACCCTCTCGGGTGACCCGGACGCCGCCGCGCCCTACCAGCAGGACTTCTTCAAGGGCCTGGGCAGCACGACCGACACGTGGTCCCGCGTGATGACCCAGTACTGCGAGGGCATCGCGCCCGGTTCGTCCTACTGCCCGTCCGACGCCAACCACGTCGGCATGCCGGTGGCCGGCCAGACGCTCGCGGGCGTGTGGGTGGACAACGCGGCGCCCGCGCCGAAGGCCGCCACCGAGCCGGAGATCGCGGCCGAAGTCGTCGCCGCCGCCAAGCACTTCGGCAACACGGACCCGAACCAGAACCGGGACGTGCAGTACATCATCAACACCGGCCAGGGCCTGGACTCCGACAAGTGGAAGGAGCTCGGCTACTGCGCCTGGCACACCTTCATGCGCAGCTCGGCTGGCACCCTCGCCTACACGCTCATGCCGTACCTGACCGACGTGCCCGCGTGCGGCACCAACTGGATCAACCCGGGCGCGCGCGGCCGCCTCGACGGCTACGGGATCATCGGCGGTCACGAGTACGCCGAGACGATCACCGACCAGAACGCCTCCGGCGCCTGGACGGACGCGACCGGCCAGGAGAACGGCGACAAGTGCTCCTGGATCCCGGTCGGCCGCAACGGCGGGATGTTCAACCTCCAGCTCTCGACCGGGAGTTTCCCGGTGCAGACCACGTGGTCGAACTACGACCACCTGTGCACGGGCGACGACCCGGTCTTCGCTAACGCGCAGCTCCTCGTGACCCGGCCGTGCGAGCAGACGGTCGAGAGCGGCAAGCCCGTCGACCTCGCCGTCCTCGCCTCCGACCGCGCCGGGCGCCCGATCACGTACAGCGCCAAGGGCCTGCCCGCCGGGCTGCGGATCGACGCGGCGACCGGCCGCATCACCGGGACGACGCACGCGACCGGCTGGCGCACGATCACCGTGACCGGCCGCGACGACCAGGGCAACACGCAGAGCCAGAGCTTCCGGGCCGGCTTCTTCCACGGCCCGCAGACCGGCTGCACCCCGATCGAGCAGCTCAACGACCCGGGCTTCGAGAACGGCACCGCCGACCACGGCGTGTGGAACCCGTCCGGCTACAACATCATCACGCCGTCCACCGCCCACCAGGCGCACGGCGGCGCGACGTACGCGTGGCTCGGGCAGAACACCGCGAGCGACGACTCCATCGTCCAGTGGGTCGAGACGACCCCGGGCTACACCCAGGAGCACCTGTCCTTCTGGCTGAACGTCACGGGCAGTGCCCAGGGCGCCTCCGCGCCCGGCGGCTCGGCGGTGGACACGCTCTCGCTGGAGCTGTACGACCAGTGGAGCGGCACCTACATGGCGACCGTCAAGACCTGGAGCAACCTGGACGCGACGAACGGCTACCGGCTGCAGTCCTTCGACCTGACGCCGTACGTGGCGGCCGAGTTCGGCTCGACGGTGGGCATCAAGCTGGTCGCGCACTCGACGAGCGGGAAGACCGCCTTCCTGGTGGACGACGCGTCGGTGAAGCTGACCTGATTCCGCCGTTCGGCGCAGCCCTTCGGTCCCGGCTCCGGTCCCGGTCCCGGCCCTGGCCCTGGTCCCGGTCCCGGTCCCGGCCGGGGCCGGAGGGCGATCGGGAAGGGGATGTGCCACTTGTGGTGCGTCCCTTCCGGGGCGGGCTCGGACTCCCTAGCGTTGTGCGCATGACAAAATTTGGTGCGTCGGTAGCCGCTGTTCTCACCGCCCTCGCGCTCGCCGCCCCGGCCACGGCGGCCCGTGCCGACGCGGGGCCGGCCGCGAACCCGGCCGCAGGCCCCGCGGCGACCGCGACCGTCACCGCCCAGCAGGCCCTCGGCCAGGTGCTGGCCGCGGCCCGCGGCGGGAAGCCCGCCCTCGCGGGTGCGGCCCTCGCCGACTCGGGGCCGTTCTACTTCCACGTCCGTGCCTACGGGGACGGCTACTGCCTCGACAACTTCGCCAGCGGCGGCGGTGCGAACAACTCGCCCGCCGGCTTCTGGGCCTGCAACAACGGGCCCACCGAGCAGTGGCGGTGGCGCGTGTACGACGCGGGGGCCTTCTACGGGCTCGAACTCGTCAACAACGCCTCCGGCCGCTGCCTGGACTACCCCGAGTCGTGGGGCAACACGGTGGGCGCGCAGTTCAACGTCTACGACTGCAAGGACGGTGGCGCCCCGGGGCAGACCTTCCACTCCTACGTCAACGGTGCCGACATCTCGCTCACCTCGCCCAAGACCAGCAGCGTCGTCGCCCTCGACGGCTACTCGTCGCGCTGGCAGGGCAACGGCAGCCCGGTCGGGCTGTGGTACGCGGACACCAACAACTTCAACGCCTGGCAGCGCTGGTACTGAGGCGCTCGCCGATTCCCTCCGGCCCCGGGGCGCCCCCCCCCGCGCCGGCGCCCCCCCCCCCCCCCCGCTTCTCGTACTGCTCGACGGCCCGCTCGTACCGCGCCCGCCGGACGCCCTCGCCCGGGGCCTCGGTGAGGCTGCGGACGAAGTAGGCCAGCAGGGAGCCGACCCCGCCGATCATCCAGACCGCGCCGAGCGAGCGGTCCTCGGTCATCCAGCCGGTGAGCCGGTCCTTGCCCTCGGCGAGCACCTTCCAGGTGCGCAGCGCGGCCAGCAGCGAGCAGAGCGCGACGGCCAGCACCAGCAAGGTGTTGAGGAACCCGCCCTGGGCGGAGAGCGCGACGCCCTCGACGGCGAGTCGCAGCACGAACGCGGCCGCCGCGGCGATGACCAGCGAGCCGGCGGACACGGCGACGCGGCGCGGCCAGTAGCCGTGGTCGCGGTGCACCCAGCTGGTGCCGAACCAGCGGATCGGCTCCGGCTGCGGGGCGGCGGGGTCCGGGGCGCCGGCGGGGTTCGGGGCGGGGGTGGGGGGCTGCTCGCTCACGCCGCCGATTATCCCCCGGTTGTCCCCCCGGCCCCGGACGCGCGAGGAGGAGCCGTCCCGTGGTCCGGGGCGGCTCCTCCTCGCGCGTGTGGTGCGAGTGGCTCAGCCGAGCTTGGTGACGTCGCGCACGGCGCCCTTGTCGGCGGAGGTGGCCATCGCGGCGTAGGCCCGCAGGGCCTGGCTGACCTGGCGCTCGCGGCTCTTCGGGCGGTAGCCGCCCCCGGCCTCCAGCGCCCGGCGGCGCTCGGCGAGCACCTCGTCCGGGACCTCCAGGGAGATCGTCCGGCCGGGGATGTCGATGGCGATAGTGTCGCCGTCCTCGACGAGGGCGATGGTGCCGCCGGAGGCGGCCTCCGGGGAGGCGTGGCCGATGGACAGGCCCGAGGTGCCGCCGGAGAAGCGGCCGTCGGTGACGAGCGCGCAGGCCTTGCCGAGGCCGCGGCCCTTGAGGAAGGAGGTCGGGTAGAGCATCTCCTGCATGCCGGGGCCGCCCTTGGGGCCCTCGTAGCGGATGACGACGACGTCGCCCTCCTTGACGCGCTTGGCGAGGATCGCCTCGACGGCGTCCTCCTGGGACTCGACGACGACGGCCGGGCCGCTGAAGGTCCAGATCGACTCGTCGACGCCGGCGGTCTTCACGATGCAGCCGTCCTCGGCGAGGTTGCCGTACAGCACGGCGAGGCCGCCCTCGACGGAGTAGGCGTGCTCGACGCTGCGGATGCAGCCCTTGGCGGCGTCGGTGTCCAGCGACTCCCAGCGCTCGGACTGCGAGAAGGCCTCGGCGGAGCGGACGCAGCCGGGGGCGGCGTGCCACAGCTCGACGGCCTCGGCAGAGGGCGAACCGCCGCGCACGTCCCAGGTCTTGAGCCACTCGGCGAGCGAGTCGGCGTGCACGGTGTGGACGTCCTCGTTGAGCAGCCCGGCCCGGTACAGCTCGCCGAGGATGGCGGGGATGCCGCCGGCCCGGTGGACGTCCTCCATGTAGTACGAGCCGTTGGGCGCGACCTTGGACAGGCAGGGCACCTTGCGGGAGATCGCGTCGATGTCCCGCTGGCCGAAGTCCAGCTCGGCCTCCTGGGCGGCGGCGAGCAGGTGGAGGATGGTGTTGGTCGAGCCGCCCATGGCGATGTCGAGCGCCATGGCGTTCTCGAACGCGGCGCGGGTGGCGATCGCGCGGGGCAGGACGGAGGCGTCGTCCCGGCCGTAGTGGCGGTTCGCGATCTCGACGACCGTCCGGCCGGCGTTCTCGTAGAGGGCGCGGCGGGCGGTGTGGGTGGCGAGGACGGAGCCGTTGCCGGGCAGCGAGAGGCCGATCGCCTCGGTGAGGCAGTTCATCGAGTTGGCGGTGAACATGCCGGAGCACGAGCCGCAGGTCGGGCAGGCGTTCTCCTCGATGATCGCGATGTCCTCGTCGGAGACGTTCTCGTTGACGGCCTGGGAGATCGCGTCGACGAGGTCGAGCTTGCGCACGGTGCCGTCGACGAGGGTGGCCTTGCCGGCCTCCATCGGGCCGCCGGAGACGAAGACGGTCGGGATGTCGAGCCGCAGCGCGGCCATCAGCATGCCCGGGGTGATCTTGTCGCAGTTGGAGATGCAGATCAGGGCGTCGGCGCAGTGCGCGTTGACCATGTACTCGACCGAGTCGGCGATCAGGTCGCGCGAGGGCAGCGAGTAGAGCATGCCGCCATGGCCCATCGCGATGCCGTCGTCGACGGCGATGGTGTTGAACTCGCGCGGGATGCCGCCGGCCTGCTTGATCGCCTCGGAGACGATCCGGCCCACCGGCTGGAGGTGGGTGTGGCCGGGGACGAACTCGGTGAAGGAGTTGGCGACCGCGATGATCGGCTTGCCGAAGTCCTCGCGGGCTACGCCGGCGGCCCGGAGAAGCGCCCGGGCGCCTGCCATGTTGCGACCGTGGGTGACCGTACGGGACCTCAGCTCGGGCACTGTGCTCCACTCCTTCGGGGCTCGCGCGCGGCCCCGCGGGCAGGAGGGTGCGGGAACCGCTGTGGCTACCGAGCCTACGCCCGCCGTCCGGGCCGCGGACGGTCCGTCCGCGATGCGGTCAGGCGGCGGGCGCACGGGCGCGCGGACCGTACGGCCGCACGGGGGGTCAGGACGGCGTGACCGCGACCACCAGCTCCAGGGTGAACGGCTCGGTCACCCAGCCCCCGGGGAACTCGGCGAGCGTGGCCTCGCGCTCGGCGGCGAGGACCGGAGCGCGCTCGGCCGGGTCGAGCGAGGCCAGGTACGAGCGGGAGGTGAGGTCGGTGATCACGTGGTCGACGGTGACCCGCCGCTCCCAGCGCAGCACCGTGCGCTCGACCGCGAGGCCGGCCGGGGCGAAGTGGCTGGTGTGCTCGCTGATCCCGCCGTAGCCGTGGTAGCGCTCGGGCAGCGCGGCGGCCATCCGCTCGGCCCGGGCCCGGACCCACGGGACGGTCTCGTCGTGGACGTTCCACCAGGTGGCGAGCGCGCCGCCGGGGCGCAGCACCCGGATCGCCTCGGGGACGGCCAGCTCGGGGCGGGTCCAGTGGAAGGCCTGGGCGTAGGTGATCAGGTCGGCGGAGCGGTCGTGGAAGGGCAGGTCGTCCCCGGAGGCCCGGACCAGCGGCAGGCCGGGCGAGGAGGCGAGGTACTGGGCGGCCATGCCGCCGTTGGGCTCGACCCCGACGACGTCGGCGCCGCGGGCGGCGAGCAGCCGGGTGGCGATGCCGGTGCCGGCGCCGACGTCCAGGACGCGGGCGCCCTTGAGGGCGCGGCCGGAGAGCCGTTCCAGGGCGTCGAAGAGTCCGTCGGGGTAGGTCGGGCGGCCGCGGTCGTACTCGGCGGCGACCCCGCCGAAACTCTGAGCGAGCTCCCGGAAGTTCTTTGCCTCCGTCATGTCTCCCCCTACGTGCGGCAGTTGGTGCCCGGTGGGGCACGTGGGTTCAGCGTACGCGCGAGGGGGTGGCCAGGTGCAAGCGGGTGAAGGCGAGCGCCTCGGCGAGGTCGGCCTCGCGTTCGGCGGGGGACGCGGAGCGCCGCGTGTTGACCTCCAGCACGACGTGGCCGTCGAAGCCGGTGCGGGCGAGGTGTTCCAGCAGCTCGGCGCAGGGCTGGTTGCCGCGGCCGGGGATGAGGTGCTCGTCCTTGCCGGAGCCGCTGCCGTCGGCGAGGTGGATGTGGGCGAGCCGGTCGCCCATCCGCTCGACCATCTCGAACGCGTCGATCCGGGAGGTGGAGACGTGCGAGAGGTCGATGGTGTAGTGCCGGTACGCCTCCTCGGTGACGTCCCAGCCGGGGGCGTAGGCGAGCATCTCGCGGTCGCGGTAGCGCCACGGGTACATGTTCTCGACCGCGAACCGGACGTCGGTCTCGCCCGCCATGCGGTTGATGCCCTCGACGAACTCCCGGGCGTACTGGCGCTGCCAGCGGAACGGCGGGTGGACGACGACGGCGCTCGCGCCGAGCTTCTCGGCCGCCGCCCGGGCGCGGACCAGCTTGGTCCACGGGTCGGTGGTCCAGACCCGCTGGGTGATCAGCAGGCAGGGCGCGTGCACGGCGAGGATCGGCAGCCGGTGGTGGTCGGAGAGTCGGCGCAGCGCCTCGATGTCCTGGCTGACCGGGTCGTTCCAGACCATGACCTCGACGCCGTCGTAGCCGAGCTTGGCGGCGAGTTCGAAGGCGACGGCGGTGCTCGCGGGGTACACCGAGGCGGTGGAGAGGGCGACCTTGGTGTCCGGGATGTGCAGGGCCGGGTGCGGGGGCAGCACGAGCCGGTCGGTGGTGCGCAGGAGGGGCGCCCGGGTGGCCTCGCGCTTGGCGGCCTTGACCGACTTCACGGACTGGACGGCGGCCTTGGCGGCGCCGGTGGCGCGGGCGGTGCGGGTCTCCTTGCGCGCCGGGGCCGCGGTGGCCTTCGGGGCGGCCTTCCCGGCCCCCGCCACGGCCTTCTTGGCCGTCGCCTTCTTGGCCGTGGCCTTCTTGGCCGTGGCCTTCTTGGCGCCCTGCGCGGTGCGCTGGGCCGCCTTCACGGCCTTGGCGGCCTTGGCGGCGGTGGCGCCCTTGACGGTCTTGCCCAGCTTGCGGCGCGGGCCGTCCGGCCGCGGCTGCCCGTCGCCGGGGGCGCGGCCCTCCCGCGTCCCGTCGTCGCCCGCTGGTTGCACCACGGGAGACAGCGTAAGCGGACCGGCTCGCGAACGGCACCGAACGCCGGGCGAACGAGACGCGGCTCTCAGGCGCCCCCGGTGTCCTGCGGGGTGACGGTGCGGCCTGCGGCTCAGGTGGTCAGCGCGGGCCGGCGGCGGTCGGCGGGGCTGTCCATGGCGTCCAGGCGGCGCAGGATGATGCCCTCACGCAGGGCCCACGGACAGACGTCGAGCTCCTCGAGACCGAAGAGGTCCATCGCGGCGTCGGCGACCAGCGCGCCGGCCAGCAGCTGCTTGGCCCGGCCCTCGGAGACGCCGGGGATCTGCGCCCGCTCGGCGACGGTCATGGTGGACAGCCGGGGCAGCCAGGCGGACAGGCCGGTGCGGGTGAGCCGGCGGTCGGCGTACGGGCCGGCGTCGGCGGGTGCGGCGCCGGTCATCCGGGCGAGCTGCTTGAAGGTCTTGGAGGTGGCGACGGCGTGCTGCGGGGCGCCGAGCCGGGAGATCTCGCCGACGACGGTGGCCATCTCGGCGCGGACGTGGCGTCTGAGCTCGCGCAGCCCGTCCGGGTCGGCGACGTCGCCGGGCAGCCAGCGGGCGGTCAGCCGGCCGGCGCCGAGCGGCAGCGAGCAGGCGACGTCGGGCTGTTCGTCCAGGCCGCAGGCGATCTCCAGCGAGCCGCCGCCGATGTCCAGGTTGAGCAGCCGGCCGGAGGACCAGCCGAACCAGCGGCGCACGGCGAGGAAGGTGAGCCGGGCCTCGTCCTGGCCGGACAGGACCCGCAGTTCGACACCGGTCTCGGTGGCGACGCGGCGCAGCACGTCCTCCCCGTTGGCGGCCTCGCGGACGGCGGAGGTGGCGAAGGGCAGGATGTCGACGACGCCCTTGTCCTCGGCGACGCGCAGCGAGGAGGCGATGTGGCCGACCAGCCGCTCGACACCGGCCTCGCTTATCGCCCCGCGCTCGTCGAGCAGCTCGGCGAGACGCAGTTCGGCCTTGTGCGAGTAAGCGGGCACGGGGGCGGCGCCCGGATGGGCGTCCACCACGAGGAAGTGGACCGTGTTGGAACCTACGTCGAGCACACCGAGTCGCATAACTCTCCACGCTACGCGATCCGGCCGCGCCGGTGATCGGTCGCGGCGGTACTGCCTCGGCGTCGCCGCGGCACTGGTGCTGGTCGCAGGTGCCAGGGGTCGGCGGACGCCGGCGGGCGGGCCGGGCCCGGGTGGCCGGATCCCTCAGTTCCTGTGCGGTCCCGCCGGGCGGCCGGTGGGGCAGTTGGCGTCCAGCCAGCGGCGGGCCGGGCCGGGGGTGTCGGTGATCAGGCCGTCGGCGTCACGGCCGGTCATCAGCTGCCAGGACTCCTCGTCGTCGACGGTCCACACGTAGACCTCGTGCCCGGCCCGGCGCTCGGCGGCGATCCGGGAGGCGCTGGCCAGGGTGGTGTCCAGGGCGATGCCGCTCAGCGGCAGGTTGCCGGGGTTCTCGGCGATGGAGGCGCCCTGGATGAGGACGATCGGCAGTCCGGGCGCGGCCGCGTGGGCCACCCGCAGGTGGTCGGCCGAGAACGAGTACATGATGACCCGGGCGCCGCTGGCCGCCGCGAGCCTGGCGATCCGGACGACGTCCTCGGTCCGGCGCTGCCACTTGATCTCCATGAGCAGGGTGGCGTTGGTGCGGGCCATCCGTTCGAGCAGCTGTTCCAGGGTGGGGACGGGCTCGGCCGGGCCCGGTCCGATGGTCACCCGCAGGGCGGCTATCTGAGCGGCGGTCAGGTCGCCGATCGCGCCCTTGCCGTTGGTGGTGCGGTCCACGCTCGGGTCGTGCATCAGCACCGGGACGCCGTCGCGGGTGGTCTGGACGTCGGTCTCCACCCAGTCGGCACCCTGGCGCAGCGCCGTGTCGAAGGAGGCCATGGTGTTCTCGGGGGCGTTCTGCGGCGCGCCGCGGTGGCCGATCACCACGGGTCCGGTGCACGGCGGCGGCGCGCTCTCCGCCCGGGCCCGCAGCGCGGGTCCGGAGGCGCAGCCGGAGGCCAGGACAGCGAGCGAGGCGAGGATGGCGGTCCGGACGGCGCGGGGCGAGGCGGTCACGGCTCGGGGCTCCAGTCGGGCGTCGGGCGCCGCGGGCACGGACGCACGGGGCATCCAACACGCAACGGCTCGGAATCATCAAACCGAACGGACTGCCCGACACGGCCGGTGGTTCCCGCGGAGGCTCTACCCTTGCCGGGTGGCACCAGCAGAAACCTCCAAGAAGAAGTCCAAGGCGAAGGTCCCGGCCGCTCCGGCCCCGGTCGACCTGGCCATGCCGGCCCTGCGCGCCGAGGTCCCGCTCGACTTCCCCCGCGCCTGGGTCGAGTTCGCCGACCCCGCCGACGAGGAGCAGGTGTTCCGCTGCGACCTCACCTGGCTGACCTCCCGCTGGTCGTGCGTGTTCGGCCGCGGCTGCCACGGCATCCGCGAGGGCCGCGGCGAGTCGGACGGCTGCTGCACGCTGGGCGCGCACTACTCGGACGAGGACGACGAGAAGCGCGTCGCCGGCCACGCCGCCCGGCTGACGCCCGACATCTGGGAGAACTTCGCGCACGGCACCGACGGCAAGGGCCGGATCAAGGCCGACGGCGGCATCACCATGCTCGACGAGGACGGCGACCGCCAGACCCGCCGGGTGGGCGGCGCGTGCATCTTCGTGAACAGCCCCGGCTTCGCGGGCGGGGCCGGCTGCGCGCTGCACGCGCTGGCGCTCAAGGAGGGCCGCGAGCCGCTGGAGACCAAGCCGGACGTGTGCTGGCAGCTGCCGATCCGCCGCACCTACGACTGGATCGACCGGCCGGACGACACCCGCTACCTCCAGGTGACGATCGGCGAGTACGACCGCCGCGGCTGGGGCCCGGGCGGCCACGACCTGCACTGGTGGTGCACCGGCAGCCCGGAGGCGCACGGCGGGCCGGACCCGGTGTACGTCAGCTACCGCCCCGAGCTCACCGAGCTGATGGGCCGGGCGGGCTACGACGTGCTGGCCGGCCTGTGCGAGGAGCGGATCGCCACGAAGGGCGACCGCAAGGTGGCGCCGCACCCGGCGGATCCGGTCGGCAAGGCGAAGAAGAAGGACTGAGGGCCGGGCCCGGGGACCGTCCGTCCCCGGGCCCGCTCGTTCCCTGCTCGTCGCCGTACTCGTCGGTGTCTACTTGTCGGTGTCTACTTGTCGATGTCGCCGACGACGAAGAACATCGACCCGAGGATCGCGACCATGTCGGCGACCAGGGTCCCGGGCAGCAGTTCGGTCAGCGCCTGGATGTTGTTGAAGGACGCCGAGCGCAGCTTGAGCCGCCACGGCGTCTTGTCGCCGCGCGAGACCAGGTAGTAGCCGTTGATCCCGAGCGGGTTCTCGGTCCAGGCGTAGGTGCTGCCCTCGGGGGCCTTGAGCACCTTGGGCAGCCGCAGGTTGACCGGGCCGGCCGGCAGGGTGGCGAGCTTGTCGAGGCACGCGTCGGCCAGGTCCAGCGCGTTGAGCGTCTGCTCCAGCAGGCACTCGAAGCGGGCCAGGCAGTCGCCCTCCTCGCGGGTGACGACGGTGAGCACCTGCCGCAGCTCCTCGGAGCCGTACGCGAGGTACGGCTCGTCGCGGCGCAGGTCGAAGTCGAGGCCGCTGGCCCGCGCGATCGGGCCGCTGACGCCGTACGCCTCGGCCTGCGCCCGGGTGAGGACGCCGACGCCGGCGGTGCGGGCGCGGAAGATCTCGTTGCCGAGGACGAGGTCCTCGAAGACCGGCATCTGCGAGCGGACGGTGGCGACGGCGGTGCGGACGCGGCCGAGCCAGCCGGCCGGGAGGTCCTCCTTGAGGCCGCCGACCCGGTTGAACATGTAGTGCATCCGGCCGCCGGAAGCCTCCTCCAGCACGTGCTGGAGGTCCTCGCGGCCGTGGAAGGAGTGGAAGATCGCGGTGATCCCGCCGAGCTCCAGCGGGTAGGAGCCGAGGAACATCAGGTGGTTGAGCACCCGGTTGAGCTCGGCGAGCAGGGTGCGGATCCACACCGCCCGCTCGGGCACCTCCATGCCGAGCATCCGCTCGACGCCGAGCACGACGCCGAGCTCGTTGGAGAAGGCGGAGAGCCAGTCGTGCCGGTTCGCCAGCATGATGATCTGCCGGTAGTCGCGGGCCTCGAACAGCTTCTCCGCGCCCCGGTGCATGTAGCCGATGACCGGCTCCGCGGTGACGATGCGCTCGCCGTCGAGCACCAGCCGCAGCCGCAGTACGCCGTGCGTCGCGGGGTGCTGCGGGCCGATGTTGAGCACCATGTCGGTGGTGCCCGCCTCGCCCGTGATGTTCTCGGCTCCCGCCCCGATGCCGACCGTGGTCTCCCTCATGGGTTCAGAGTCTGCCATCCCACCAGGGGTTCCAGGCTCCGAGCCCCTACCAAATCTCCAGGGGTGGGATGCGGACGCTCTGCAAGACCCAGCCGAAGGCACCCAGCCCGGCCGGGTCGGTGAGTTCGGCCGCCTCCCCGGCGCCGCCGAGGGCCCGGAGGTAGGCCACCGGGTCGCTGGAGGCGAGGGCGAGCGGCGGGCGCCCGCCGCTGACGCCGAGGGCGCGCAGGGCCTCGCGCTGCGTCGTCCACAGGCTGTGGACAGCGGGGACGGCGATCGAGTCGAGCGCGACGTGCACGGTGACGTCGCACGAGCCGTCCGGCACGGGGGCCACCTCGCGGCCGTCCCGGAAACCGGTGCGGGTGCCGAAGAGCGGACGGCGGGCGGCGGTGTGCCCGTAGTCGACGGCGACGGCCAGGCCGCGCTCCAGCCCGGCCACGGCGTGCGCCCAGGCGGCGTCCCGGGGGCCGCCGAACTCCACCAGGTCCCCGGGGTGTTCGACCGGCCACCAGCGGGCGGCCCAGGCGGCGTCGGCCTCCGAGACGGGCTCGCCGAGCCGCTCCCGGCCGGTCTCCGTCTCCACCTCGACGTACCGGAGCACCCCGTCCTCGTCCACCTCGCCGGCGTCCAGCGGCACGTTGTCCAGCCACTCGTTGGCGAACAGCAGCCCGCTGACACCCCGCGGCACCTCGCTCGTCCACAGGGCTGTGGACGGAAGTCCGGCCGGCCGGTCCGCGATCTCCACGCCGTACGGGCGCAGCCGCGCGCGCACGTCGTCCGGGACGGCCCCGAGCACCCCGGTCAGCAGTTCCCCCCGCCCGGCCCCGACGTCGACGAAGGCCAGCTCCTCCGGACGGCCGAGAGCCGCGTCAACCTCCAGCAGCAGCCGGGCCACCGCACGGGCGAACTCCGGCGAGGCGTGCACCGAGGTGCGGAAGTGCCCCGCCGGGCCCTCCGGCCTGCGGTAGAAGCCCGCCTCCTGGTCGTACAGGGCCCGTTCCATGGCGGGCGCCCACCGCATCCACGTCATGGGGCGCGACGCTACCGGCCGGCCCCGGCCCCTCCCCAACCGGAGCCGGGGCTTCTCCGACCTACGGAGTAGGGCGGATCGCCCTACCGGCGGACCTGGACGGGTCGTGCGACTGCCTACGCTTGAGACGTGCATCGACTCAACGCCTGGCTCCGCCGTCACCCCATGGTGGTCGACGCCGCCTGGGCGGCGATCGTGCTCCTCCTCGGCCTCCTGCCGAACGACAACGTCTCCGGGGGCTGGCGGTTCGACGCGCAGATCGCCACCGCGGTGGCGCTGCCCGCGCTCATGGTCTTCCGCCGCCGCCTGCCCGACGTCGCGGTGGCCGCGGCCACCGCGATCGCCCTCGGCCAGGTCGGTCTCGACATCGACCCGGCCGCCTCCTCCATCGCCTACCTGGTGTTCGCCTACACCGGCGCCGCCTTCGGCCGCACCTGGACCTCCCGGCTGGCCCTGGCCGCCGGGCTGGCCGCCGGGCCGCTCGCCTACTGGCGGATGAACCCCGCCAAGACGCACTTCGCGGAGGACGGCGTCACCGCCGTCCGCACGCCGTACAGCATCGGCGAGGCGCTGCTCATCATGCTGCTGATGAGCACCCCGTTCATCCTCTGCTGGGCCTGGGGCCGGCTGACCCGGGTCCGCCGCGCCTACCTGACCGAGCTGGAGGACCGCGCCGCCCGGCTGGAGCGCGAGCGCGACGCCCAGTCCAAGGTCGCCGTCGCCGCCGAGCGGGCGCGGATCGCCCGCGAGCTGCACGACGTCGTCGCGCACAACGTCTCCGTCATGATCGTCCAGGCCGACGGCGCCGCCTACGTCCTCGACAACTCGCCCCAGCAGGCCAAGGAGGCGCTCGGCACGATCGCCTCCACCGGCCGCCAGGCACTGGTCGAGATGCGCCGCCTGCTCGGTGTGCTGCGCACCGCCGACACCGCCGAGGAGTACGTGCCCCAGCCGGGCGTCGAGGAGCTGCCCGAACTGCTGGAGCAGGTCCGCACCGCCGGCCTGCGGGTCGACTACGCGACCTCGGGCCACCCGCGCGAACTGCCGCGCGGCGTCGAGCTCACGGTCTACCGGATCGTCCAGGAGGCGCTGACCAACGTGCGCAAGCACGGCGGCCCCGACGTGCACGCCCGGGTCGCGGTCGACTTCGGGGAGCGCGAGCTCGCCGTCCTGGTCGAGGACGACGGCCGCGGCACCACCGACGAGCAGCTCGCCTCCGGCGGCACGGACGGCCTCGGCCACGGCCTGATCGGCATGCGCGAGCGGGTCGGCATGGTCAGCGGCAGCCTCGACGTGGGCCCGCGCCCCGGCGGCGGCTTCCGGATCCGGGCCGTCCTGCCCCTGAAGACGGCCCACTAGCCCGCCCGCCGCTCACCCCCTAGGAGCTCCCTTTGACCATCCGCGTGATGCTCGTCGACGACCAGGAACTGCTGCGCACCGGCTTCCGGATGATCCTGCAGTCCCAGGGCGACATCGAGATCGCCGCCGAGGCCGGCGACGGCGCCCAGGCCCTGGAGAGGCTGAAGCACACGCCGGTCGACGTGATCCTCATGGACGTCCGGATGCCCCGCCTGGACGGGGTGCAGGCCACCCGCCGGATCTGCCTCGCCGAGGACGGCAGCCCGCTGCCGGACGCCCCGCACGTGCTCATCCTCACCACCTTCGACCTCGACGAGTACGCCTTCGCCGCGCTCAAGGCCGGCGCCAGCGGCTTCCTGCTCAAGGACGTGCCGCCGACCGAGCTGGTGGCCGCGATCCGCGCCGTGCACGGCGGCGACGCGGTGGTCGCGCCGACCACCACCCGCCGCATGATCGACCGCTTCGCCGAGGTGCTCCCCACCCCGCAGAGCGCGCCCGGCTCGGACGCCCTCGGCCCGCTCACCGACCGCGAGCGGGAGGTGTTCCTGCTGGTCGCCCAGGGCCTGTCGAACGGCGAGATCGCCGCCCGGCTGGTGCTCTCCGAGGCCACCGTGAAGACCCACGTCGGCCGGATCCTGGCCAAGCTCGGCCTGCGCGACCGGGTCCAGGCCGTGGTCCTCGCGTACGAGGCCGGGCTCATCCGGGCCGGGGCCGGGGACTGACGCGCCCGTACACTGGGGCGGTACGTCCGGTACCCGAGGTGGACCGGAACGGAGATCAGGGACAAGGTGGGCCCCGTGTGTGAGCGCAGCGAACTCACCATCGACCGGCGCGCATGGGCGAACGCCCCTGCCGAGCGGAGCGAGGTGGGCGCGTGAGCACCTACGAAGGCGGCGACTTTTCCGAGTTCGCCCCGCTCGACGACGGTTTCGGCGACCCGCGCGACCCCGGCAACCGCCCGGCCCGGCTGACCGTCGGCGTGGTCGGCACCGGCCGGGTCGGCCCGGCCCTCGGCGCCGCCCTGCAGCTCGCCGGGCACACCGTGGTCGCCGCCTCCGGCGTCTCCGCCACCTCTCGCCGCCGCGCCGAATCGCTGCTGCCGGGCGTGCGGATCGTCACCCCGCCCCAGGTGCTCGCCGCCGCCGACCTCGTCCTGCTGACCGTCCCCGACGACGCCCTGGCCGACCTGGTCGCGGGCCTCGCCTCGACCGGCGCGGTCCGCCCCGGCCAGCTGGTCGTGCACACCTCCGGCGCGCACGGCGTCGGCATCCTGGAGCCCGCCACCCGGGCCGGGGCGCTGCCGCTCGCCCTGCACCCGGCGATGACCTTCACCGGCACCTCCGTCGACCTGGACCGGCTGGCCGGCTGCCCGTTCGGCGTGACGGCGCCCGCGGAGCTGCGGCCGGTCGCCGAGGCGCTGGTCGTGGAGATGGGCGGCGAGCCCGAGTGGGTGCCCGAGGAGGTCCGCCCGCTCTACCACACGGCCCTCGCGCACGGCGCGAACCACCTGGTCACGCTGGTCGCGCAGGCGATGGACCTGCTGCGCACGGCGGGCGTCGCCGAGCCCGGCCGGCTGCTCGGCCCGCTGCTGGGCGCGGCCCTGGACAACAGCCTGCGCTCCGGCGACGCGGCCCTCACCGGCCCCGTCGCCCGGGGCGACGCGGGCACCGTTCGGCGCCACCTGGCGCAGCTCAGTACGGTGTCCCCGGACATCCCGGCGGCCTACCGGGCGATGGCCCGCGCCACGGCGCAGCGGGCGCTCGCCAACGGGACGATCGACGAACCGTCGGCGGCGGCGCTGCTGGACGTACTGAACGAGGAGATTCCTGATGGCACGCGGTAAGCAGCCGAACAAGCCCCAGCGGACGCCGAAGGTCCACCGGGCCGTCGTCACCCGCACCGTGGACGACTTCGAGGCCGCGTTCTGGCCGGACGAGCGGCCGGTCGACAACGCCGTCGTGATGACCATGGGCGCCCTGCACCAGGGGCACGCCGCGCTGGTCCGGGCCGCCCGCAAGCAGGTCGGCCCGGAGGGCCGGGTCGCGGTGACGGTCTTCGTCAACCCGCTGCAGTTCGGCGCCGACGAGGACCTGGAGCGCTACCCGCGCACCCTCGACGACGACGTGAAGCTGGCCGAGGAGAACGGCGCCGACGTCGTCTTCGCGCCCTCCGTCGACGAGGTCTACCCGAACGGCGAGCCGCAGGTGCGCCTGGCGGCCGGCCCGATGGGCGAGCGCTTCGAGGGCGCCACCCGCCCCGGCCACTTCGACGGCGTGCTCACCGTGGTCGCCAAGCTGCTGCACATCACCGACCCGGACTTCGCCTTCTTCGGCGAGAAGGACGCCCAGCAGCTGGCGGTCATCCGGCGCATGGTCGCCGACCTGGACTTCGACGTCGAGATCGTCGGCGTGCCGACCGTCCGCGAGGAGGACGGCCTGGCGCTGTCCTCGCGCAACCGCTACCTCTCGGAGGAGGAGCGCGAGCGCGCCCTCGTCCTCTCGAAGGCCCTGTTCGCGGGCCGCGACGTCGCCGCCCAGGGCCCGAAGGCCGTGCGCGAGGCCGCCGCGGCCGTCCTCGACGCCGCCGAAGGCGTCACCCTCGACTACCTCGCCCTGATCGACCCGCACGCCTTCACCGAGGCGGCGGACGACTTCCAGGGCGAGGCGGTGCTGGCCGTCGCCGCGAAGGTGGGCTCGACCCGCCTGATCGACAACGTCCACGTCATCTGCCGCTAGGCAGATGACCGGCAAGCGCAGAATCGTTCGATAGAGCTCTTCCCACCCCAGGCATGCACTCACAGGAGGCGTGACCCGCAATGCTCCGCACCATGCTCAAGTCCAAGATCCACCGGGCCACCGTGACCCAGGCCGACCTGCACTACGTCGGCTCGGTCACGGTGGACGAGGACCTGCTCGACGCCGCCGACCTGCTCCCCGGCGAGCTGGTCCACATCGTCGACATCAACAACGGCGCCCGGCTGGAGACGTACACCATCGCCGGCCCGCGCGGCACCGGCGTGATCGGCATCAACGGCGCCGCCGCCCGCCTGGTCCACCCCGGCGACCTCGTCATACTCATCGCCTACGGGCAGATGGACACGGCCGAGGCCAAGGGCTACGAGCCGAAGATCGTCTTCGTGGACGAGCACAACCGGATCACCGGCCTCGGCGGCGACCCCGCGGACGCCCCGGAGGGCAGCGGCCTGCTGCGCGGCGACACGGCGTACCGTGGCGCCGACGGCGCGGCCACGACGGCCACGCGCTGAAGGAGCAACTGAGCCATGCCCGTTAAGCACCGCCTCACCGCCCCCGCCCCCGGCTGGACGTCCACCACCGATGTGGTCGTGGTCGGCTCGGGGGTGGCCGGTCTCACCGTCGCCCTCAACGTCCGCGAAGCCGGCCTGCGGGCCACGGTGGTCACCAAGGCGATGCTGGACGACGGCTCCACCCGCTGGGCCCAGGGCGGCATCGCCGCCGCCCTGGGCGAGGGGGACACCCCCGGGCAGCACCTCGACGACACCCTGGTGGCCGGCGCCGGGCTCTGCGACGAGGAGGCCGTGCGCACCCTCGTCACCGAGGGCCCGGACGCCGTCCGCCGGCTGATCGCCACCGGCGCCGCCTTCGACCGCGGCGAGGACGGCGAGATCCTGCTCACCCGCGAGGGCGGCCACCACCGCCGCCGGATCGCGCACGCCGGCGGGGACGCCACCGGCGCCGAGATATCGCGCGCGCTGGTCTCCGCCGTCCGCAGCACAGCGACACCAGCGGCCCTGGCCGCGGAGGGCATCGAGCTGATCGAGCACGCGCTCGTCCTCGACCTGCTCACCGACGCGAACGGGCACGCCGCCGGCCTGACCCTGCACGTCATGGGCGAGGGCCAGCGCGACGGCGTCGGCGCCATCCGGGCCCGCGCCGTGGTGCTGGCCACCGGCGGCATGGGCCAGGTCTTCTCGGCGACCACCAACCCGGCGGTCTCCACCGGCGACGGCGTGGCGCTCGCGCTGCGGGCCGGCGCCGCCGTCACCGACCTGGAGTTCGTCCAGTTCCACCCGACCGTGCTCTGGCTCGGCCCCGAGGCCGAGGGCCAGCAGCCGCTGGTCTCCGAGGCGGTCCGCGGCGAGGGCGCCCACCTGGTCGACGCCGACGGCGTCCGGTTCATGGTCGGGCAGCACGAGCTGGCCGAACTGGCCCCGCGCGACATCGTCGCCAAGGCGATCACCCGGCGCATGCAGGAGCAGGGCGCCGAGCACATGTACCTGGACGGGCGGCACTTCGGCGCCGCGATGTGGGAGCAGCGCTTCCCGACCATCCTCGCCTCGTGCCGCGCGCACGGCATCGACCCGGTCACCGAGCCGATCCCGGTCGCCCCGGCCGCGCACTACGCCTCCGGCGGCATCCGCACCGACCGGCACGGCCGCACCACCGTCCCCGGCCTGTACGCCTGCGGCGAGGTCGCCTGCACCGGGGTGCACGGCGCCAACCGGCTGGCGTCCAACTCGCTGCTGGAGGGCCTGGTCTTCGCCGAGCGGATCGCCGCCGACCTGGCCGGCCGGCACCGCGCCGACGACCTGCCCGAGCGCTCGGTGGACGTCGCCGCCGCGCGCGCCGCACAGCCGGTGCCGCTGCCGCCGTCCGAGGCGCGGGCCGAGATCCAGCGGCTGATGTCGCGCGGAGCGGGCGTGCTGCGCTCGGCCGCGTCGATGGCCGACGCCGCGGCCGGCCTGGCCCTGCTCGCCGAGCAGGCCTACGCGCACGTCGCCGAGGAGAAGCCCGCCGACCCGCGGGTGGAGACCTGGGAGGCGGCCAACCTGCTGCTGGTCGCCACCGCCCTGGTCGCCGCCGCCGCGCAGCGGGAGGAGACCCGCGGCTGCCACTGGCGCGAGGACTTCCCCGAGCGGGACGACGCCCACTGGCGGCGTCACCTGATCACCCACCTGACCGCCTCCGGCGACCCCGCCAGCACCCCCGAGGAGCGTTGAGAACCATGTCCCACTCGCACGAGGAACTCCCCCTGGCCGACCAGGGCGGCTGCGGCGACGGCTGCGCCTGCGGGGACGGCGAGGGCTACGAGACCGGGCTCGACCCGCAGCTGGCCGAGCTGCTGGAGCAGGCCGGGCTGGACCCGATCGAGGTCGAGGACGTCGCCACCCTGGCGCTGGCCGAGGACCTGGCCGGCGGCGAGGACGTCACGTCCGTCGCCACCGTGCCCGCCGACGCCGTCGCCACCGCCGACTTCACCGCCCGCTCGGCCGGCGTGGTCGCGGGCCTGCGGATCGCCGAGGCCGTCGTCTCGCTGGTCTGCGAGGAGGAGTTCGAGGTCGAGCGGCACGTCGAGGACGGCGACCGGGTCGAGGCCGGCCAGGTGCTGCTGTCGATCCGCTCCCGCACCCGGGACCTGCTGACGGCCGAGCGCAGCGCGCTCAACCTGCTCTGCCACCTGTCCGGCATCGCCACCGCGACCCGCGCCTGGGCCGACGCCCTGGAGGGCACCGGCGCCGTCGTGCGGGACACCCGCAAGACCACCCCGGGCCTGCGCGCGATGGAGAAGTTCGCGGTCCGCTGCGGCGGCGGCGCCAACCACCGGATGGCGCTGTCCGACGCCGCGCTGGTGAAGGACAACCACGTCGTCGCGGCCGGCGGCGTGGCCGAGGCCTTCCGGGCCGTCCGGGCCGCCTACCCCGAGCTGCCGGTCGAGGTCGAGGTGGACACCCTGGAGCAGATCCCGCCGGTGCTGGAGGCCGGGGCGGACCTGATCCTGCTGGACAACTTCACCGTCGGGCAGCTCAAGGAGGCCGTCGCGCTGGTGGCCGGCCGGGCCCGGCTGGAGGCCTCCGGCGGTCTCACCCTGGCCACCGCGCGCGAGGTCGCCCAGACTGGTGTCGACTACCTGGCCGTGGGCGCGCTCACGCACTCCTCGCCGATCCTGGACATCGGCCTGGACCTGCGCGCCTGACCGTCAGGAGAAGACGCCAGGCCCGTCCCGACTCGCAGAAAGCGCCCCATGCTCCTCACCATCGACGTCGGCAACACCCAGACCACACTCGGCCTGTTCGACGGCGAGGACGTGGTGGAACACTGGCGGATCTCCACCGATCCGCGCCGCACGGCCGACGAACTGGCGGTGCTGCTGCAGGGGTTGATGGGCAGCCGCACCGCGGTCCGCGAGGCCGCGGTGGAGGGCCTGGCGATCTGCTCGTCCGTTCCCGCCGTGCTCCACGAGCTCCGCGAGGTGACGCGCCGTTACTACGGCGACGTCCCCGCGGTGATCGTGGAGCCCGGCGTGAAGACCGGCGTGCACGTCCTGATGGACAATCCGAAGGAGGTCGGCGCCGACCGGATCGTCAACGCGCTGGCCGCCAACCACCTGTACGGCGGGCCGTGCATCGTGGTCGACTTCGGCACCGCCACCACCTTCGACGCGGTCAACGCCCGCGGCGACTACGTCGGCGGTGCGATCGCCCCGGGCATCGAGATCTCGGTGGAGGCACTCGGTGTCCGCGGCGCCCAGCTGCGCAAGATCGAGCTGGCCCGGCCGCGCAACGTGATCGGCAAGAACACCGTCGAGGGCATGCAGTCCGGCATCCTCTACGGCTTCGCGGGCCAGGTCGACGGCCTGGTCGACCGGATGGCCAAGGAGCTCGCCAAGGACCCGGACGACGTCCAGGTGATCGCCACCGGCGGCCTCGCCCCGCTCGTCCTCGGCGAGGCCGGCAGCATCGACGTCCACGAGCCCTGGCTCACCCTCATCGGCCTGCGGCTCGTCTGGGAGCGCAACCGCCCGAGCTGACCGGGCCGTTCCGTCGGGCCGAACGTGGGGCATCGGCGCGACGTTACCGACAAATCGGATATTCCTCACGTAGTGTCAGCCCATGCCTACGCCACACGGATCGCGCGGCGGCATGGCCTTCAGCGCCGACGAAGTCCGCGTGCTGCGCCGCGCCCTCGCCCAAGCCCTGCACCCCGCCGTCCCCGTCCACTTCCCGGCCCTCGAACGGACGGCCTGCGCCGACCCGGGCGCCGAGCTGTGGGCCGAGGACGTCCAGGACGCGCTGCGTCTGACCGAGGCGATCGACGAGGCCGTCCAGGAGGGCGGCCGGCTGCGCGCCTTCCTGCTCGCCGACCTCGGGCGCTACCGGGCCGCGCTGCCCGGCAGCGCCAGCGGCTACCTGGAACGCCTGGAGGAGGCCGTGACCGACGGCTACTTGCCCGGCCCCGAGGACCTCACCGCGCTGCGCGGGCTCACCCGCCAGCCCTGCGGCCACCTGGAGCGCTCCCGCCGCTCCCGGCTGGCCGGGCGCTGCCACGCGCTCGCCGAGGCCGCCGTCCGCGAGCGGCTCGCCCGCGCCGTCGGCCAGCCGCGCCACCTGGTGGCCGTACCGAACCCCGCCGCACCACCGAGCAGTCTCCCCACCCCTGTTGGAGGACGGATCACGATGAGCAGCACCGACTCCCCCGCCGAGCGGCCCGCAGCCCCGCAGGACCCGCCCAGCCCGCACCGGATGCCCACGCCGGCGGAACTCTTCGGCCGCCGCCCCAAGCCGCCCGCCCGTCCGGCCCCGCCCGCGACGCCGGCGCCCGGCCCGGAGGACGTCGAACTCGCCACCGGCACCGGCTGAGCCGGACCGGACGGAGCGAAAGGGAGGCCGCACCGAGCGGCCTCCCTTATCCATGTGTCGACTTTCCGGCAATTCCCCCACTGAATGACGGTCACATCTTCATAACCTTCACGCCGTACGGCGGGGCATTCGGTCCGGTCCTGCGCGCATTGATGCGGGATCGGCCCGGTTGACGGCCGGGGGGCCGTACCCAAAAGTCGCGGAGTCACACTCACTCGATCCGGGGGAATCACGTGAACCCGACTCGCACGCGCCGGGCACTCGGCGCGGGTGCGGCCACGCTCGTCGCGGCCCTGTCCGTCGGCACCGCGGCCGTGCCGGCCCACGCCGCCGACCACCAGCTCAAGGTATTCCCGGCGTCCGGCTCGCTGCAGATCCCGAGCCGGCCGGTCGCGCCGCCGCGGTCCGGCGAGAACGTCTTCCTGCACATCGGCCGCACCGGCACCGGCGCCGTCTCGGACGTCAAGCTCGCCCTCGACGTCTCCGGCCTCGACGGTCTGGCCACGCTCGAAGCCCCGGGCTGCACCACCGCCGGCAAGGTCATCACCTGCAGCATCGGCCGGCTGGACCAGGACAACATCAACATCACCACCAACCTGTGGCTGAGCGCCGTCGCCGGTGCGAAGCCGGGCTCCAGCGGGACGGTCCACGCGACCCTCAGCGCGCCCGGTGCCGAGACCGGCACGGCGGACTTCCGGGTGGACGTCGGCACGGCCACGTTCCGCACCCACCAGCGCTCCCAGACGAAGGGCGCCAAGGTCGGCAGCAAGCTGCCCACCGACCTGGAGTTCGCCAACCACGGGGAGCTGCCCGCCAAGCGGGCGATCGTCCACGTCGACCTGTCGGCCGGCCTGACGGCGGACACCTGGCCGTCCAACTGCGAGTACGCGGTGGACAAGGGCCAGCCGTGGAACAACGACCCGCCGATGCCCGCCGTGCACGGCATCTGCACCATCGACGGCGAGATCGCCCCCGGCCAGGCGGTCAAGCTGAACGGCCTCGACATCACCGTGGGCCCGGACGCCTACTACACCGTCGCCGGCTACGACGTCTTCGCCGTTGCCGACGCGTACGGCACCGGCTGGCTGAACGACCTGCGCAAGCGGCTCGCCTTCAAGCCCGGGACGGGCGCGCCCGCCACCCTGACCAAGAGCGCGGGCGACGGGATCCCGGCCGGCAACGACACGAACGGCTACAGCACCGAGCAGGAGGTCCTGGCGGACAACTCCGCCGACTTCCAGGCGACCGGCGGCTGGGCCCCCGACACCTCCGGCGCGGCGGGCGTCCTCACCGCCGGGATGGGCAACAACGGCCCGGCCTCGATCTACGACCGCAGCGGCGGGGACGGCGCGCCCCACGTCACCGTGCAGCTCCCCGACGGCGTCACGGTCACCGACCTGCCCAAGACCTGCCACGCGGACGACTACGTCTACGGCAAGAAGTCCGACAAGCCGCTGAACAAGTACGCCTGCGACGGGGTGGGCGCCGCGTTCATGCCGAACGGCGCGAGCGTCTCGCACAAGCTGGGCCTGAAGCTCCCCGCCGGCACCGGGGAACTGGTGGCCACCGTTTCGCTGCAGAACATGTCGAGCGACTACCAGGACGGCCACCCGACCGCCGTCATGGACTGGGACCGCAACCCGGCCAACGACCTCGTGAAGGTCACCCTGCGGCCCGGGGCACCCGCCAACGGCGGCACCGGTACGCCGGTGTCCGACACCACGCCGACGGCCGCTCCCGCGCCCGCCACGGGCGCCACCGCCGCGCCGTCCGCCACCGGCACCGCGGGCGGGGCCGAGCTGGCCGACACCGGGAGCTCCGCCACCCTGCCGCTGGCCGGCGCGAGCGCGGCCGCCGTCGCCCTCGGCGCCGCCGCCCTGATCGGCTCGCGCCGCCTCCGGGCCCGCCGGAACGGCTGAGCCGTCCGCACCCCCGTGGCGGAGCACGGTGTGTGGCTGGCTACCCTTGTGGGGTGAGCGATCAGAGTCTTATTCCCGCGACCGACGACCTTCCCGAGCAGATGCGCGTCCGGCGCGAGAAGCTCGACCGGCTCCGGGCCGCCGGTGTCGACCCATACCCGGTCGGCTTCCCCCGCACCACCACCATCGCGGACCTGCGCGCCAAGCACCCGGACCTGGAGCCCGACACCGCGACCGGCGAGCGCGCCGGCGTCACCGGCCGGGTGATCCTCTCCCGCACCGGCGGCAAGCTCTGCTTCGCCACCCTGCGCGACGGCAGCGGCGACCTCCAGGTGATGTTCTCCCTGGACAAGCTCGGCCCGGAGCGGCTGGCGGCCTGGAAGGCGGACATCGACCTCGGCGACCAGGTCGGCGTCGAGGGCGAGGTGATCACCTCCAAGCGCGGCGAGCTGTCCGTCATGGTCGACCGCTGGGAGCTCACCGCCAAGTGCCTGCGCCCGCTGCCGGACAAGCACAAGGGCCTGACCGACCCGGAGGCCCGGGTCCGCCAGCGCTACGTCGACCTGATCGTGAACCCCGAGGCGCGCGAGATCCTGCACCTGCGCAGCAAGGTCGTCCGCTCGATCCGCCGCACCTACGAGGACCGCGGCTACATCGAGGTCGAGACCCCGATGCTGCAGCCGGTCCACGGCGGCGCCAACGCGCGCCCGTTCAAGACCCACATCAACGCGTACGACATCGACCTCTACATGCGCATCGCGCCCGAGCTGTACCTCAAGCGGCTCGTGGTCGGCGGCGCCGAGAAGGTCTTCGAGATCAACCGCAACTTCCGCAACGAGGGCGCGGACTCCACCCACAACCCGGAGTTCACCTCGCTGGAGTCGTACGAGGCCTACGGCGACTACGACACCCAGGCCGAGCTGATCCGCGAGACGATCGTCAACGCGGCCCGGGACGCGCTCGGCACCACCGTGATCAAGGGCCTGGACCCGCACGGCGTCGAGCACGAGATCGACCTGGCCGAGCCGTGGGAGGAGGTCAGCGTCTACCCGGGCATCTCCGCCCACCTCGGCGTCGAGGTCACCCCGGAGACCGGCGTCGAGGAGCTGCGCAAGCTGGCCTTCGACCACGGCATCCCGTTCGAGAAGAGCTGGGGCCACGGCCAGATCGTGCTGGAGATGGTCGAGCGCCTGCTGGAGGAGAACGCCGTCCGGCCGACCTTCATCAAGGACTACCCGACCGAGGTCTCCCCGCTCACCCGCCAGCACCGCTCGATCGCGGGCGTGGCCGAGAAGTGGGACCTGGTCATCTTCGGCACCGAGATCGGCACCGCCTACTCCGAGCTCGTCGACCCGGTCGAGCAGCGCGCCCGCCTGACCGCGCAGTCCCTGCTCGCGGCCGGCGGCGACGTCGAGGCCATGCAGGTCGACGAGGACTTCCTGCGGGCCCTGGAGTACGCGATGCCGCCCACCGGCGGCCTCGGCCTCGGCGTGGACCGCCTGATCATGCTGCTGACCGGCAAGAACATCCGGGAGACCGTGCTCTTCCCGCTGGTGAAGCCGGAGCCGAAGGCCTCCGCCGCCGCGGCGGAGAAGACCGAGGAGGAGTGACCTGATGGACTACGTCAGCGCGATCGTCCCGCCGCTGGTCATGGCGATCGGCTTCGGCTTCCTGGTGCGGGCCATCGTCCGCAGCCAGGGTGGGGCCCAGAAGGCCAAGGAAGACCTCGACTGATCCGCGGGCGGGGGGGGGGGGGGCGGGCCCGGGGGGCGGGGGGCGCGCCGCCCCCCCCCCCCCCCCCCCCCCCCCGCCGACCCGCGTGTGGGGGGGGCGGGCCGCGCCGGTTTGGCGCACTTCACAAGATTTGCCCCATTCACTCCCTATCCTGGCCGCACTATGGTCCGGCAACTCGGCGAACTTGAGAACGCCATCATGACCAGGGTGTGGCGGTGGAACCGACCGGTGACGGTTCGCGAGGTTCTCCAGGATCTGCAGTCCGAACGCGAAATCGCCTACACCACGGTGATGACGGTCCTGGACAAGCTGCACAGAAAGGGCTGGCTGCGCCGCGAGCGCGCCGGCCGGGCCTATCGATATGAACCGGTCTCGTCCCGCGAGGCGTACACCGCGGCACTCATGAACGACGCGTGGGCCACGAGTGACAATCCCGCGGCGGCCCTGGTGCACTTCTTCGGCCTCATGTCGCCCGAGCAACGGGAGGCGCTGCGGGACGCCTTGCGGGTGGCCGCACTGTTCCCGCCCGATCCGGCCGGGCCGGAATCCCCGGACGACGGGGCGGATACCGGGGGGACCCCACCCGGGGCGGCGCGATAACGTCCCGCCATGGAGGTCACCATCCGCCGCGCACGGACCACGGACGTGCGGGCAGTACGCAGGCTCATCGACGCCTACTCGCGGGACGGCATTCTGCTCGACAAGCCCACCGTCACCCTGTTCGAATCCGTGCAGGAGTTCTGGGTCGCGGAACGCGACGACGATGCCACCGTGGTGGCCTGCGGCGCGCTGCACGTGATGTGGGAGGATCTCGCCGAGGTCCGCACGCTCGCGGTGGATCCGGCCTGCCGGGGGTTCGGGGTCGGACACCTGCTGCTGGAGAAGCTGCTGCAGACGGCCCGCTGGCTCGGCGTCCGTCGGATTTTCTGCTTGACGTTCGAGGTGCCCTTCTTCGCGAAACACGGTTTCGTCGAGATCGGCGAGCTCCAGGAAACCGATGATGGTACGACAGACCCGGCGGCGATCGCTACGGATGTCTATGAAGAACTTCTCCGCTCGTACGATGAAGGTGTCGCGGAGTTCCTCGACCTGGAGCGGGTGAAGCCCAACACACTGGGCAACTCGCGCATGCTGCTGCACCTCTGAGCGGCTCCGCGCCGGTCAGGGGTTTGTGTTTTCCGGTGAAAGGCGCTTTCCTTTCCTTAGGCAATGGGTCGTTTAGCGGAAAGGGAAGCCCGTGGCACAGAGGGTGCAGGTCATTCTTGAAGACGATCTCGACGGCGGTTCGGCGGACGAGACGGTGACGTTCGCGCTCGACGGCGTTGCCTACGAGATCGATCTGAAGAGCGCGAACGCGGACAAGCTGCGCGGTCTGCTGGCGCCGTACGTCGAGAAGGGCCGCAAGCAGAGCGGCCGGCTCGCCGGTCCGCGTCGGCCGGGCCGCGGCACCGCCGCCCGCCCGTCCGGCAGCGCTCCGGACACCGCCAAGATCCGCGCGTGGGCCAAGGAGCAGGGCCTGGAGGTCAACGACCGCGGCCGCGTTCCGAGCGTGGTCCGCGACGCCTACGACAAGGCGAACGTGGCCTGACCCCGGCCCCGGACCACCGGAGCGGGTGCGGGGCCCCGGCGGCCGCGGACGGCGTCGACGGCACACGCGCGGGGCGCGGAGGAGCCTCCTCCGCGCCCCGCGGCACGCGCCGGACCGGCCGCACCGCCGCCGGGGGCCGGGCGGGACGGCCGCGGGCCGGGCTCGGGCGGCGGAACAATCACGAGCTGTGCAACGCTGTAGGGGCGAAGCGGTAACGCGGACACCACCGGGATGGCGTACCGGCCACGGTGGCCCCCGCTGAGCCACCGTCACCGCGGCCCCGTCCCGGCCCGACTTCTCGCCAGGCGAACACCGCCACCGCGGAAACTGCGCGAGAACCGCCCCGATACCGGGTATGAATGCAGGTGGACGGGTTCTTCGACCCGTCCAGGGGCAGTATGCGTGACCGGCCGGAGACGGATCCGGCTGCACCCCGGCGGTCCTTGTTCGCCGATGGCGTAGCGGTATCCGGTGCATCCGGCCCGCCTGCGGGAACACCGATTCCCAGCATCAGGTTGGGATTGGTGTCGGCTGGTCGCGCAGCATCTCGCTCCCACTACCGGGGAGTGAATCCGTGGGCCGCGCCGCTGAGCGGGACTAGCATGCGGAAGGACAGGGCGGGGACAGTCCCCGAACTGCCCGACCGCTCTGAGGAGCGATAAACGATGTTCGAGAGGTTCACCGACCGCGCGCGGCGGGTTGTCGTCCTGGCTCAGGAAGAAGCCCGGATGCTCAACCACAACTACATCGGCACCGAGCACATCCTCCTGGGTCTGATCCACGAGGGCGAGGGCGTCGCCGCTAAGGCCCTGGAGAGCCTCGGGATTTCTCTTGAGGCCGTACGCCAGCAGGTCGAGGAGATCATCGGCCAGGGCCAGCAGGCCCCGTCCGGCCACATCCCCTTCACCCCCCGGGCGAAGAAGGTCCTGGAGCTGTCGCTCCGGGAGGCCCTGCAGCTCGGCCACAACTACATCGGCACCGAGCACATCCTGCTCGGCCTGATCCGCGAGGGCGAGGGCGTCGCCGCCCAGGTCCTGGTCAAGCTGGGTGCCGACCTGAACCGGGTGCGCCAGCAGGTCATCCAGCTGCTGTCCGGCTACCAGACCGGCGGCGGCAAGGAGTCGGCCACGGCCGGCGGGCCCGCCGAGGGCACCCCGTCGACCTCGCTGGTCCTGGACCAGTTCGGCCGCAACCTCACCCAGGCCGCCCGCGAGGCCAAGCTCGACCCGGTCATCGGGCGCGAGAAGGAGATCGAGCGGGTCATGCAGGTGCTGTCCCGCCGCACCAAGAACAACCCGGTCCTGATCGGTGAGCCCGGCGTCGGCAAGACCGCCGTGGTCGAGGGCCTGGCCCAGGCGATCGTCAAGGGCGAGGTCCCGGAGACGCTCAAGGACAAGCAGCTCTACACGCTGGACCTGGGCGCCCTGGTGGCCGGCTCGCGCTACCGCGGTGACTTCGAGGAGCGCCTGAAGAAGGTCCTCAAGGAGATCCGCACCCGCGGCGACATCATCCTGTTCATCGACGAGCTGCACACCCTGGTCGGCGCGGGCGCCGCCGAGGGCGCCATCGACGCCGCCAGCATCCTCAAGCCGATGCTGGCCCGCGGCGAGCTGCAGACCATCGGTGCCACCACCCTGGACGAGTACCGCAAGCACCTGGAGAAGGACGCCGCGCTGGAGCGCCGCTTCCAGCCGATCCAGGTCGCCGAGCCGTCGCTGCCGCACACCATCGAGATCCTCAAGGGCCTGCGCGACCGCTACGAGGCCCACCACCGGGTCTCCATCACGGACGCCGCCCTGGTCGCCGCCGCCACCCTGGCCGACCGGTACATCTCGGACCGCTTCCTGCCGGACAAGGCGATCGACCTGATCGACGAGGCCGGCTCCAGGATGCGCATCCGCCGGATGACCGCGCCGCCGGACCTGCGCGAGTTCGACGAGAAGATCGCCGACGTGCGCCGCGAGAAGGAGAGCGCGATCGACGCGCAGGACTTCGAGAAGGCCGCGTCCCTGCGCGACGACGAGAAGCAGCTCCTGCAGGCCAAGGCCAAGCGCGAGAAGGAGTGGAAGGCCGGCGACATGGACGTCGTCGCGGAGGTCAACGAGGAGCTCATCGCCGAGGTCCTGGCCACCGCCACCGGCATCCCGGTCTTCAAGCTGACCGAGGAGGAGACCTCGCGCCTCCTGCGCATGGAGGACGAGCTGCACAAGCGCGTCATCGGCCAGAAGGACGCCATCAAGGCGCTCTCCCAGGCCATCCGGCGCACCCGTGCGGGCCTCAAGGACCCGAAGCGCCCCGGCGGCTCGTTCATCTTCGCCGGCCCGTCCGGCGTCGGTAAGACCGAGCTGTCCAAGACGCTGGCGGAGTTCCTCTTCGGCGACGAGGACGCGCTGATCGCGCTCGACATGTCCGAGTTCTCGGAGAAGCACACCGTCTCCCGGCTCTTCGGCTCCCCGCCCGGGTACGTGGGCTACGAGGAGGGCGGCCAGCTGACCGAGAAGGTCCGCCGCAAGCCGTTCTCGGTCGTCCTCTTCGACGAGGTCGAGAAGGCCCACCCGGACATCTTCAACTCGCTGCTGCAGATCCTGGAGGACGGTCGCCTGACCGACTCCCAGGGCCGCGTGGTCGACTTCAAGAACACCGTCATCATCATGACGACCAACCTCGGCACCCGGGACATCTCCAAGGGCTTCAACCTCGGCTTCGCGGCCACGGGTGACACCCAGACCGGGTACGAGCGGATGAAGGCGAAGGTCGGCGAGGAGCTCAAGCAGCACTTCCGCCCCGAGTTCCTGAACCGCGTCGACGACATCGTGGTGTTCCACCAGCTGTCCGAGGACGACATCATCCAGATCGTCGACCTCATGATCGCCAAGGTGGACGAGCGGCTCAAGGACAAGGACATGGGCCTGGAGCTCAGCGTCGAGGCCAAGAAGCTGCTGGCCAAGCGCGGCTACGACCCGATCCTGGGTGCCCGTCCGCTGCGCCGCACGATCCAGCGCGAGATCGAGGACCACCTCTCCGAGAAGATCCTCTTCGGCGAGCTGCGGGCCGGCCACATCGTCGTCGTCGACGTCGAGGGCGAGGGCAAGGAAGCCAAGTTCACCTTCCGGGGCGAGGAGAAGTCCGCCGTCGCGGACACCCCGGCCGCCGTTGCTTCCTCGGGTCCGGACCTGACGAAGTAGCAACATTTAACAGACAACAGCAAGCGGGCTGAGCCCCCGGCGTTCGCGCCGGGGGCTCAGCCCGTTTCGCATGCCCCTCGCACCGCTCTGACCTGGGGTTTTCCCACGACCCATCAGCTGACGGAAAGTCGGCGAGCATAGCGCTGTCGCCATGTCAGGGTCAAGGTCTATCTTTTCCGTCCCCACTTCGGTCAAAGTACGTCCACCTGTCTTTCATATTGGTTTACCGAGCCTTGGCCAAGAGTCGGCTCGGCCGGGGAGGACGTCACAACGTTGAAGACCACCAGGAGAACCGCTGCGGCCACCACGGCTGCGGCGGTCATCGTCACGCTCGGCGCGGGTCTGTTCCCGAGCAGCGCCGTCGCGGCCGGTTCGGCTGCCACGCCGAAGGACCCGGCCGACGCCGTCCAGTCCGTCAACACCGAGCACAACATTCCGGGCCCGCTGACCGAGAAGGTCGACGCCGAGCGCAAGGCCGCCACCGAGCAGTTGCTCGACGGCACCGCGCAGGTCGAGCAGCACAACGGCAGCACCAGCGTGAAGCTCGGCAAGGACAAGTACGTCGAGCTCGCCCGTGAGCGCACGGACAAGATCTTCACGATCCTCGTCGACTTCGGCGACCAGGTCGACAACACCACCAAGACCGCCGACGGCAAGGTCAAGTACGGTGGCGAGGCCGGTCCCAAGCACAACGAGATAGCCGCGCCGGACCGCGCCACCAACAACTCGACCGCCTGGCAGGCCGACTACAACCAGCAGCACTACCAGGACCTGTACTTCGCCAAGGACAAGGCCTCGCTGAAGACCTTCTACGAGAAGCAGTCCTCGGGCCGCTACTCGGTCGACGGCGTGGTCTCGGACTGGGTCCGGGTGCCGTGGAACGAGGCCCGCTACGGCTCCGACTACTGCGGCTCCAACGTCTGCGCCAGCGCCCAGGACCTGATCCGGGACGCCGTCGACATCTGGTACAAGGACCAGGTGGCGAAGGGTCAGACCCAGGAGCAGATCAAGGCGACCCTGGCCTCCTACGACCAGTGGGACCGCTACGGCTCGCACCACGACGGGAACTTCAACCAGCCCGACGGGTACATCGACCACTTCCAGATCGTGCACGCCGGTGAGGACAAGTCGGCCGGCGGCGGCAAGCAGGGCAGCAAGGCCCTGTGGGCCCACCGCTCCTACGTCTACGGCAACCTGACGGGCCAGGCCGGCCCCGACGGCAACAAGCTCGGCGGCGTCCAGGTCGGCGACACCGGCTTCTGGATCGGCGACTACACGATGCAGCCGGAGAACGGCGGCCTCGGCGTCTTCGCCCACGAGTACGGCCACGACCTCGGTCTGCCGGACCTCTACGACACCGCGGGCAAGGGCATCGACAACTCGGTCGGCTTCTGGTCCCTGATGTCCTCCGGCTCCTGGCTCGGCGAGGGCAAGGACAGCATCGGCGACATGCCGAACGACCTCGACGCCTGGAGCAAGTACCAGCTCGGCTGGCTGAAGGCCGACCGCGCCAAGGCGGGCACCGAGTCGACGCACCACATCGGCCCGGTGGAGTACAACACCAACCTGCCGCAGGCGCTCATCGTCGACCTGCCGAAGAAGTCGATCACCACGGAGATCAACAAGCCGTTCGGCGGCCAGTCCGAGTGGTGGAGCGGCAGCGCCGACAACCTGAACGTCACGCTCACCCGTGACATCGACCTGACCGGCAAGACCAAGGCCGGCATCAACGCCAAGGCCTGGTACGAGCTGGAGCAGGACTTCGACTACGCCTTCGGCGAGGTCTCCGTCGACGGCGGCAAGACCTGGACCGTCGTGGACGGCACCTGGAACGGCGCCGCGCTCCCCAAGGAGAACGGCCGTCCGGCCGTCAGCGGCCTCGCCGCCACCTGGGGCGACCTGTCCTTCAACCTGGACGCCTACGCCGGGAAGAAGATCCAGTTCCGCTACCACAACACCACCGACGGCGGCCTGCACTACCGGGGCTTCGCGGTGGACGACATCTCGGTGGTCGCCGACGGCGCCACGGTGTTCAGCGACGACGTGGAGAAGGGCGACAACGGCTGGACCGCCGCCGGCTTCACCCGCTTCGGCGGCTCGTTCACCAAGGAATACGGGCAGTACTACATCGCCGAGAACAAGCAGTACGTCTCGTTCGACCAGACGCTGAAGACCGGCCCGTACAACTTCGGCTTCGCCGACAAGCCGAGCTGGGTCGAGCACTACGCGTACCAGCCCGGCCTGCTGATCTGGTACTGGGACCAGTCCCAGACCGACAACAACGTCAGCGCCCACCCGGGCCACGGCCTCGTGCTGCCGGTCGACTCGCACCCGGCCCCGCTGAAGTGGGCGGACGGCACCCTGATGCGTCCGCGCATGCAGGGCTTCGACTCGACCTTCGGTTCGCGCCGCGTCCCGGCGCTGACCCTGCACAAGGCCGGCGTCGAGACGGTCGTCCCGAAGTCCAAGGGCGTCGACGAGTTCAACGACCTGAAGTCCTGGTGGTCCAAGGACGACCAGTACAGCGGTGTGGACGTCCCGAAGACGGGCACCAGCATCGAGGTCGAGAACGAGTCCTCGAACTACCTGGAGACCTGGATCCGGGTCCGTCCGGTCGACAACTGATCGGTGAGCGGACGTAGTTGATCCGTCGGTCCGACCCGTCCCCGCACTGCGCGGGGGCGGGTCGGACGCTTTTCAGGCCTTGCGCTCGGGCAGGCGGTCGAGGAAGGCCGCGACCGCCTCCGCGATCCCGGCGGCCGTCCAGTCCAGCGCCTCGGCGGCCACCGTGACCTCGGTCATCGCCAGTCCCGGCGGGCCGGGCTCGCGCCAGCTGCCGAACAGGCCCACCTTGGCGTCCTCGGCCAGCCCCAGGCCCGCCTCCTCCAACTCCGCGGCCGGGTACGGCAGCCAGAGCTGGAACTGGTGGGTGTGCGGCGGCGCCGGGTGCACCCGGGCGCCGGGCACCGCGGCGACGGCCTCGGCCAGCGCGCCGGCGACCGTCCGGGCGTGGGCCACGTACCCCTCCAGGCGCGGGAGTTCGCGCTCCAGCCCGGCGAGCGCGGCCAGCGCGGGCGGCCACTGCTGGAACAGCTGGCCGCCGTACCGGTGCCGCCAGGCCTTCGCCGTCCGCACGAAGCGCTCCGGACCGGCCAGTGCGGCGCCGCTGATCCCGCCGAGGGTCTTGTAGAAGGAGACGTACACCGAGTCGGCCAGCGCGGCGACCTCCGGCAGCGAGCGGCCGAGGTGGAACACCGACTCCCAGAGCCGCGCGCCGTCCAGGTGCAGCGCCGCGCCCTGCTCCGCCCGCACGACCTCGGCGACGGCCACCAGCTCCGCCCAGTCGGGCAGCACGAAGCCGGCCTCGCGCAGCGGCAGTTCCAGGATCATCGCGGCGTACGGCTCGTCGAAGCTGCGCACCTCCTCGACGGTGGGCAGGCGCGGGGCGAGGGTCGGCCAGACGCTCCGCAGGCCGGTCAGCACGCCGAGCGCGTGGCGCTCGTGCTGGTCGGTGTGGCCGAGCGGGTGGGTGGCCACGGTGGGCAGCCCGGCCGCCTCGGCGTGGATCCGCAGCGCGACCTGCTGGGCCATCGTGCCGGTCGGGAAGAAGGCCGCGTCCTCGGTGCCGAGCAGGTCCGCGACCCGGCGCTCCAGCGCGCGGACCACGCCGTCGCCGTACTGGTCCGGACGCCCGTCGAGGTCGTGGACGCCGTCCGCCTCCCCGGCCAGGGCGGCGAGGTGTTCGCGCAGGCTCTTCGGCCGGTGGCCGGAGAGCAGCCGCTCGCAGCCGCGCTGGGCGGCGAAGCGGCGGTCCTGGAGGCTCGGGCGGCGGGGGCCGTCGAGGTCGTCGCTGCTGTTGGCATACATGCGTCGATCGTCCCCCAGCGGAGGCTCCCGGTCAGCGGTGCGGACGCGAGCGGCGGGCGCGGCCGGCGGCAAACCTCACGGCCGCGTGGTGCTGGTCACAGGACTCGGAGGCGGTACGACCGGCGGTAGTAGACGGCGTCGACGGGCGCGGCGGACGACGCGGACCGTGGGCCGACCATCGGATTTCATGATCGTTGCTCCGTCGGCTTGAATCTCCGGCGCGACACCGACTACACGCCGTAGTACGTCACCGCGTTTGGGAGTCCGCTCGGTGACGGTTAAAGCTGAGTGGTCCCCCGCTCAGCACACGCCGCGCCCGACCGGGCCCTTCGTGCTGCCCTTCTACGACCGTGATTGGGCCCGCCATGTCCTCTGTCCCGCCCGTGGGGCCGGCCCTGCGCCGGCTCGCCGCCCGCACGGCGGCCCAGGCGGCGGCCTGGCAGCCCCGACTCGGCCACGCCGTCCGCACCGTCGGCGCCCACGCCGCGCCGGTGCTCGCGCTCGCCGAGGCCCGGCACCCGCTGCCCGGCGCCCGGGTGTGGGCCGACCGCGAGCGGGCCGTCGTCGCCGCCGGGGGCACCGCGGTGCTGCTGGCCGCCGCGCTGCTCGTCGCCGCGCCCGGCAGCGCCTCCGCGCAGACGGTCCTCCCGACCACCCCCGGCAGCTCGGCCTTCACCGCGCCGCAGGCCACGGTGCCCGTCCCCGGCATGGTGCAGGTGGCCGGACCGAGCCCGTACCGGCTCCCGGACGACAGCGAATCGGCGCAGGCGGACGTGGCGATGGCCCCCAACCTGCTGCCGGTCGAGCCGGCCGCCGAGCCGGCCGCCGAGCCGGCCCCGGGGGCGCCGGCGGCGTCGGCCCCCGAAGGCGGGGAGGCCGTGCCCGCACCCGCCGCGGCGCCCGACTGGTCCGCTCCCGTCCCGGGCGCGCCGACCAGCAATCCGTACGGGGTGCCCAACTCCGAGTACGCGGCGGGCTACCACACCGGGGTGGACTTCGCGATCGACCCGGGCACGCCGCTGCTGGCGGTCGGGAACGCGACCGTGGTGTCGGCCGGCTGGGACGGCTCGTACGGCAAGGAGGTCGTGCTGCGGCTGACGGACGGGCGCTTCGCGCAGTACGCGCACCTGTCCTCGGTGGAGGTGTCGCCCGGCCAGCAGGTCTCGGCGGCCGAGGAGATCGGGCGCTCCGGGAGCACCGGCAACTCGACCGGGCCGCACCTACACTTCGAGATCCGCACCAGCAACCGGTACGGCGCGGTGATCAACCCGGTCGCGTACCTGGCCTCGCACGGCGTCACGGACTTCTGAGGTCCGGAGGTCCCGAGGGGGACGGGGCGGCTCGCGCTCCGGGCCGCCCCTCCGTCGTGATCGGGCCCGGGTGTGATCGGGCCCGGGTGTGATCGGGCCCGGGTGTGATCGGGCCCGGGTGTGATCAGGCCTGGGCCGGGGCGGGAACCGGGCGGTCGATCAGGGCGCCGATCTCCAGCGCGACCTCGCGGGCGGCGGCCATCGCCTCCTCCACGGTGGCCTGCGGCGACTCGTGCCACAGGTGGTCGACGTGGTCGGTGCCGGTCTCGTCCTGCTTGAGCAGGAACATCGCCGAGTTGATGGTGAAGAGCGACATCGCGGCGCGCAGCCGGTCCTGGAAGCTCGCGTCCGGCCCGTGCACGAGGCGGACCATCGCGATCATGCGCTCCTTGAACTCCAGGCCGGCCGGCGACTCGCGCAGGGCGGGCTGGTTCTCGTGGAAGAAGCGCAGCAGCGGCGCGCGCTCGGACATCCCGGCCGCGAAGCGGCGGATCAGCTCGTCGCGCAGCTCCGGCGTCCAGGGCTGCTGCCGGCCCCACTCGATGGTCTCGTCGATCGGCGCGGCCATGGACTCGACGATCCCGTGGACGATGTCGTCCTTGGTCTTGAAGTGGTAGTAGAGCGCGGCCTTGGTGACGCCCAGGCGGTCGGCGATCTCGCGCAGCGAGGTCTGCTCGTAGCCCTGCTCGGCGAAGAGCTCCAGAGAGACCGCGATGATGCGGGCCCGGGTGTCGCTGCGCGGGCTGTGCGTCGTACCCATGGCCTGCCTCATGACTGCGTCGGTGACTGCTGCGGACGCCGGCGGTGCCCGCCCCCCGGGACACATTCTCCCTGCCCAGGCGGCCGGGATGGAAACTGGCTTGACGACCGGCTAGTGGACAACTTACCGTGCCGACGGTCCATAAACTAGCCGGGCGACAAGTAAGTAGCCGCTCCAGGCCCGACGATCGTCCACACCCAGTCCCGGGAGACACCACCCCATGTCACAGTCCAAGACCGCCGACCCGGTGCCGGAGGACAAGCAGGCCGAGGAGGAACAGCCGCGGTCACCCCGCGAGATCCGCCTCGTGATGGTCGGCCTGGTCGTCACGATGCTCCTGGCCATGCTCGACAACCTGATCGTCGGCACCGCGATGCCCACGATCGTCGGTGACCTCGGCGGCGCCGAGCACCTGTCCTGGGTGGTCACCTCGTACACCCTGGCCACGGCCGCCTCGACCCCGATCTGGGGCAAGCTCGGCGACCTCTACGGCCGCAAGGGCACCTTCCTCACCTCGATCGTCATCTTCCTGGTGGGCTCGGCACTGTCCGGCCTGTCGCAGAACATGAACGAGCTGATCGGCTTCCGCGCCCTGCAGGGCCTGGGCGCCGGCGGTCTGATGGTCGGCGTCATGTCGATCATGGGCGCGCTCGTGCCGCCGCGCGACCGCGGCAAGTACCAGGGCATGTTCGCCGCGGTGATGGCGCTCGCCACCATCGGCGGCCCGCTCGTCGGCGGTTTCATCACCGACCACCTGAGCTGGCACTGGACCTTCTACATCAACCTGCCGCTCGGCGTGATCGCGCTCGCCGTGGTCGTCGTCACCCTGAAGCTGCCCAAGGTCCGCAACAACGCCCGGATCGACTACCTGGGCGCGATCCTGCTCACCACCGGCATCACCTCGCTCGTGCTGATCACCACCTGGGGCGGCCAGCAGTACGCGTGGGGCTCGAAGCAGATCCTCGGCCTGGCCGCGCTGGCCGCCGCCTCGCTGATCGCCTTCTGCTACGTGGAGCAGCGGGTCGAGGAGCCGATGCTCCCGCTCAGCCTGTTCAAGAACCTGAACTTCACCCTGGTCTCGATCATCGGCTTCATCGTCGGCTTCGTGATGTTCGGCGCGACCGTCTTCCTGCCGCTCTACCAGCAGATCGTGCAGGGCGCCTCGGCGACCAACTCCGGCCTGCTGCTGATGCCGATGATGTTCGGCATGCTGGTCGTCTCGCTCGTGGTCGGCCAGGTCGTCACCAAGACCGGCAAGTACCGGATCTTCCCGGTCATCGGCACCATCGTGATGACCGGCGGCATGGTCCTGCTCTCCACCATGGGCACCGAGACCAGCAGCTTCACGTCCGCCTGCTGGATGGTCGTGCTGGGCGCCGGCATGGGCTTCCTGATGCAGATCACCATGCTGGTCGCGCAGAACAGCGTCGAGCTCAAGGACATGGGCGTGGCCAGCTCCACCGCCACCCTGTTCCGCACCATCGGCGGTTCCTTCGGTGTCGCGCTGTTCGGCGCCCTGTTCAACAACCGGGTCGCCGACACGATGAAGGAGCGGCTGGGCGAGCACGCCTCGGCCGGCGCGTCGAAGGCCGACCCGAGCCAGATGAGCCCGGCGGCGCTGAAGCAGCTGCCCGCCCCGGTCCAGGACGCCTACCACCACGCGGTGGCCAACGGCATGCACACCGTCTTCCTGTGGGGTGCGGCGGTGGCCGTGATCGCGATCGCCGCCTCGGTCTTCATGCGCGAGGTGCCGCTGCGCGGCACCGGCAAGGACGAGAAGGCGGCCGAGGCCTCGCTGGAGGCCGCGGCCGTCTGACGGCCCCTGCCGTGCGCGGCTGATCGACGCGACGCCCCCGGAGTGTTCTCCGGGGGCGTCGTCGTGTGTCGGGGCAGGTCTACTGCCATCGGGGCAGAGTTACTGCGGGAGGCGGTAGACGCCCTGCTCGACGGGCTCGACCAGGCCGTCCGCCACGAGGCCGTCCAGGGCCCGGGCCCGCTGCACGGCGTCCGGCCAGACCGCGTCCAGCCGGGCCTGCTCGACCGAGCCGTGCGCCTCGCGCAGGACGGCGAGCAGCTTGCCGCGCACCTGCCGGTCCGTCCCCTCGTAGGACTGGCCGCGCCGGGCCGGGCCCTCGTACGGCGGGCGGCCGGCCCGCTGCCAGGCGCAGTGGGTGAACAGCGGGCAGTCGCCGCACTCGGGGCCGCGGGCGGTGCAGACGAGCGCGCCCAGCTCCATCACGCCGACCGCCCAGGTGGCGGCCGTCCCGGCGTCGTCGGGCAGCAGCGCGGTCGCCGTCCGGCGCTCGGCCGCCGTGGTGGCCTGGGCCGGGTACTCGACGCCCGTCACCGCGCGGGCGAACACCCGGCGGACGTTGGTGTCCAGCACGACGTGGCGCTGGCGGAAGGCGAAGGACGCGACGGCCGCGGCCGTGTACTCCCCCACCCCGGGCAGCGACAGCAGCGTGGCGTGGTCGTCCGGCACCTCGCCGCCGTGCTCCTCGGTGATCGCCACCGCCGCCGCGTGCAGCCGCAGCGCGCGCCGCGGGTAGCCGAGCCGGCCCCACATCCGGACCGCCTCGCCGGGGGCGTCGGCCGCGAGGTCGGCGGGGGTGGGCCAGCGCTCCAGCCACGCCTCCCAGGCGGGCAGGACCCGCTTCACCGGGGTCTGCTGGAGCATGAACTCGCTCACCATGACCGCCCAGGGCGACGCGTCGGGCGTGCGCCAGGGGAGGTCGCGCTTGCTGGCCTCGTACCAGTCGAGGACGGTCGCGTGCAGCGCCGGCAGCGGGAGGGGCAGCCGAAGGGCGGGTCCTGCGGGGGAAGGAGACGCGGTGGTGGCGGTGGCGGTGTTGGAAGTCATGGCCCTTCGATCCTCCCACGCCCATGGACCCGGCCGAAGTGGAGTATGTAATTCCGTATCCTGTGGAATTTCCGGGCGGACACGCCGGAAGACCTCCCTCGAACGGCTCAAATGGCGGATCATGTGAAGGAAGGGGCGACTGTGCGGTGTTGGTGAGTCAATCGCCACACACTGTCTCGTAGAGTTCGGGTGTGCCCTCTCTGCGTCAACCCGTGGGACCGTTGCCGGCCTCGATCTACTGGCGACGGCGTGTCGTCGTGCTCGCCGCCGTGGCCGCGGTCATCGCCCTCATCGCCTGGCTGATGTCCGATCAGGGCGGCGGCGGTGACGACGGATCACAGAGCAAGGCCGCGCAAGCCGCGCCGACCCAGTCCCAGACACCCGCTCAGGCCATCACGCCCGGCGCCTCGCCGAGCGGCCCCGCGGCGCGCCCCGGCGGCGGCAGCACCGGCGGCTCCGGCGGCGGCACGGGCGGTACCGTCCCCGGCTCGGGCGGGGGCGGCGGCGAGGTCAGCCTCAGCACCGGCGGCACGGGCACCGGCGGCGCGGCCGGCCCGGCCCCTGCCACCGGCGGTGCCGGCGGCGCGGCGGCGGGTGGTGCGGCGGGTGGTGCGGCCGGTGGCACCGGCGGCGGTGCGGGCGGCTCCGGTGGCGGCGCCCCCGCGGTGAACACGCCCGACGTGATGGCGCTGCCGATCTGCGCCACCTCGCAGGTGGCCCTGGAGCTGGCCAGCCCCCAGAACTCGTACCAGTCCAAGGACAAGCCGCGGTTCGCCCTGACGGTGAAGAACTCCTCCGGCGCCAACTGCCGCGTGGACCTGGGCCGGACGACCTCGGTGGTCACCGTGACCGCCGCCAACAAGGGCGACCGGGTCTGGTCCTCCGGCGACTGCCCGACCGACCGGGGCAGCCTCTGGGTGCAGCTCCCGGCCAACGGCAGCCAGATCGAGACGTTCACCTGGGACCGCAGCCGCAGCAAGCCGCAGTGCGCCACCCCCGACCCGACGCCCCCGGCGAACGACACCTACGTGGTGAACGCCGACGTCACCGGCCTCACCGGGGACAAGGTCTCGGCGCGCATCTCGATCCGCCTGGACGGCTGACCGGCCGTCACCCCGCCCGTACGCCGAAGCCCCCGATCCGCGAACCGCGGTCGGGGGCTTCGGTGTTGTGCGGGACGATCGTTGTTCGGCCGATCGATGCCTGACGGCCGCTCCGGCGATCCGGCGATCCGGCGATCCGGCGATCCGGCGATCCGGCGATCCGGCGATCCGGCCGAGGGTCAGACGTAGCGCTCCAGGATGGACGATTCGGCAAGGCGGGACAGGCCCTCGCGGACCGAGCGGGCGCGGGTCTCGCCGACGCCCTCGACCGTCTGCAGGTCGTCGATGCTCGCCGCGAGCAGCTTCTGCAGCCCGCCGAAGTGCTCGACCAGGCGCTCTATCACCGTGTTGGGCAGGCGCGGGATCTTCGCCAGCAGCCGGTAGCCGCGCGGCGAGACGGCGGCGTCCAGCGACTCCGGCGAGCCGGAGTAGCCGAGCGCCTTGGCGACCGTCTGCAGGTCGAGCAGTTCGGCGTGGGTGAGCGCCTCCAGGTCGGCCAGCACCTCGGTGACCGTCCGGCCCTTCTTGGCGGCCCGCTCCGGGAAGTAGTCCCGGGCGACCAGCTCGCGCTCCGGCTCCACACCCGCGATCAGCTCGTCCAGCTGGAGCGACAGGAGGCGGCCGTCGATGCCGAGCTCCAGCACGTAGCCGGCGATCTCGGTGGCGATCAGCCGGACCATCTCCAGGCGCTGGGCGACGGCGGTGACGTCCCGGACCGTCACCAGGTCCTCGATCTCCAGCGCGGACAGCGTGCCGGCCACCTCGTCCAGGCGGAGCTTGTAGCGCTCCAGGGTGGCGAGCGCCTGGTTGGCGCGGGAGAGGACGGTGGTCGAGTCCTCCAGCACCCGCCGGGTGCCGTTGACGTACATCGCGATCAGCCGCATCGAGTGCGAGACCGCGACCACCGGGTAGCCGGTCTGCCGGTTGACCCGCTCGGCGGTGCGGTGACGGGTGCCGGTCTCGTCGGTGGGGATCGTGGAGTCCGGCATCAGGTGGACGCCGGCCCGGACGATCTTGGTGATGTCCTTGTCCAGCACCACCGCGCCGTCCAGCTTGCACAGCTCGCGCAGCCGGGTCGCGGTGAACTCGACGTCCAGGACGAAGCCGCCGGTGCAGATCGACTCGACGTGCTTGTCGAAGCCGAGCACGATCAGACCGCCGGTGTTGGCCCGCAGGACCCGCTCCAGGCCGTCGCGCAGCCCCGTGCCGGGCGCGATCGCGCTGAGGGAGGCCCGCAGCAAGGCCTCCTCACGGGAGGACTTGTCCGCCCCCCGGTCGCTGGCTGCCACGTGACTCCTCCGGTCGCCCGTGCCGCGCGCCTCGCGCCGTGCGCCCGGCCTGCGGTCTGTTGCTCTGTCGCTCAGTACCGCTCGGTACTCGCCTTCTCGTCAATGAGACAGGGGAAAGTCTAACTGCGTGTGGCGGGGACAGGGCTTGGGTCAGCGCAGTTCGTCGGAGTCGAGCGGCTCCCAGCCGTCCATCAGCTCCTCCGGGTAGGCGGCGACCCGGGCCTGGCGCGGGGCCGGCGGCGCCGACGGTGCCTCACCACGCGCCTCACCACGCGCCTCACCGCGCGCCTCACCACGCGCCTCACCGCGCGCCTCACCACGCGGCTTGGCGGCGGCCCGGCGGCGGCCCGGGATGGCGCGCAGCGCCTCGCCGATGTCGGCCACCTCGACCACCTTCATGCCCGGCGGCACCTTGCCCGGGTCCGGCGGGACGAGGGCGTGCGTGAAGCCCAGCCGGTGCGCCTCGGCGAGCCGGCGCTGCACACCCGTCACCCGCCGCACCTCGCCCGCCAGGCCGACCTCGCCGATCGCCACCAGGTTGCTCGGCAGCGGGGTGTCGGTGGAGGAGCTGGCCACCGCGAGCGCGACCGCGAGGTCCGCGGAGGGCTCGCTGAGCTTCACGCCGCCGACCGTCGCGGTGTAGATGTCCTGCTTGCCGAGCTTCACGCCGCCGTGCCGCTCGACGACCGCCAGGATCATCGCGATCCGCGGCGACTCCAGGCCGGAGGTCGTCCGGCGCGGCGACGGGATCTGCGAATCCACCATCAGCGCCTGCACCTCGGCCACCAGCGGGCGCTTGCCCTCCAGCGTGACGGTGAGGCAGGTGCCGGGGACGGGCTTGTCACGCCTGGTCAGGAAGAGGCCGGACGGATCGGCCAGGCCGACGATGCCCTCGTCGTGCAGCTCGAAGCAGCCGACCTCGTCGGTGGCGCCGTAGCGGTTCTTGACCCCGCGGATGAGCCGCAGCCGGGCGTGCCGGTCCCCCTCGAAGCTCAGCACGACGTCGACCAGGTGCTCCAGCAGGCGCGGGCCGGCGATCTGGCCGTCCTTGGTGACGTGACCGACCAGCAGCGTGGCCATGCCGCGCTCCTTGGACGCCCGGATCAGCGCGCCCGCCACCTCGCGGACCTGCGCCGGGCCGCCGGGGGCGCCGTCCAGCTCGGCGGAGGCGATGGTCTGCACCGAGTCGAGGATCAGCAGGCCGGGGCCGACCGCCTCGATGTGCCCGAGCACCGCGCCGAGGTCCTGCTCGGCGGCGAGGTAGAGGTGTTCGGAGAGCGCGTCGATCCGGTCGGCACGCAGCCGGACCTGGCCGGCCGACTCCTCGCCGGTGACGTACAGCGTGCGGTGCTGGGCGGTGGCCGCCTTCGCGGCGACGTCCAGCAGCAGGGTGGACTTGCCGACACCGGGCTCGCCGGCCAGCAGCACCACGGCGCCGGGGACGAGACCGCCGCCGAGGACCCGGTCCAGCTCCGGAACGCCCGTCGACCGGGCCGTCGCGACCTGGCCGTCCACCTGGGCGATCGGGCGGGCGGGCGCGCTGACCGGGCCGGCCGCCGTCGTCCGGATCGGCACCGCGCCGTACTCCTCCACCGTGCCCCAGGCGTTGCACTCCGGGCAGCGGCCGACCCACTTGGGCAGCTGGTTGCCGCACTCGGTGCAGCGGTACGCCGGGCGCGGCTTGGCGGTGGTCTTGGTACGGGCAGCCATGGGGCCCACCGTAGCGTCTGGGTACGACAGTGGCGGGTACGGCCGTGCGGGGGCCGTACGGGGGGCGGGTCCGGTCCGGGTCCGGTCCGGGTCCGGATCGGCTTCCGTTCAGGGCCGGGCGTCCACACACGTGGGCGATGTTGTTACCCGAAAGAAGTACATACGCCAGGAATCGGCCGGACGGGCCGCCCGTCGTCCCTACCGTCGGACGGGTGACAACGCGTACTGATGGGCCGCCGCGCGCGGAAAGACCGGCGACGGCCGTGCTCGCGGCGTACGACCGGCAGGTGGACGGCCTGTTCACCTACTGCCTCTCGGTGCTGTGCGAGCACGACACCGCCGCCGACACCCTGCGCGAGGTCCGCGACCTGGCGCAGCGGCACGGCGGACGGCTGGCCGAACCCGGGCTCGTCCGGGCCTGGCTGTTCTCGCTCGCCCGGTACTGCTGCCTGCGGCGACTCGCGGACGGCGCCGGGGGGACGGCCGGCACCGGGCTGACGGAGGCCGAGGCGGCCCGGCGCCGGCGCGAGCTGGCCTCGCTCGCCTGGCCGGAGGCGGCCGGGACCGGCCCCGAGCAGCGGGAGGCCCTGGAGCTGTCGGTCCGCCACCGGCTGACCCCGCTGGAGGTGGCCGCGGTGCTCGGGCTGCCGTTCGACGCGACCCGGGCGCTGCTCGGCGCGGCGGAGGCGGAGGTCGCCCGCACCAGGTCGGCGCTGCTGGTGCTCGGTGTGGGCAGCTGCCCGGAGCTCGACCGGCTCGGCGGGGCCGGGGCGGAGAGCTGGCGGGACTGGGTGCTCGGGCCGGCGCTGCGGCGGGAGCTCGTGCAGCACGTCGTCGACTGTCCGACCTGCCGGGGGACGGCGGAGCGGGTGGCGGGCGAGGCGGCGGACGGTGCGGGGCCGGCGGGTCCGGCGGGTCCAGCGGGTCCGGCTGGGCTGGCCGGGCTGCCGTTGCTGACGGCGCCCGCCGCGCCGGACGGCATGGTGGCGTACCTGCCGCAGGCGTCCGGGGCCGGGCGCAGTGCGAGTGCGGAGGCGGCCGTCGAACCGGGTCTGCGGTTCGACCAGAGCGGGTTCCCGCGGCACCGCGCGCCGGACGCGGGGCGCGGACTGGCCGTCCGGCGTCGGGTGGTGACCACCGGGGTGCTCGCGGCCGTGCTGGCGGCGCCGGTGGTCGCGCTGTGGGCCGGCCACCGGGGTGGTGGCGGGCCCGGGGCGACGGCGGCCGTGTCGTCGGTACGGGTGGACGAGGCCGGGCGGCAGGCGGAGCAGCGGCCGGCAGGGGCGGGCGGGGTGGGGGTCACCACCTCGGGCGCGGGTTCCGTCGGTGGGACGGGGGTGCCCGGGGTGGAGCTCGCGGGGGCCGGGGCGACGGGTGCAGAAACGTTCTTCCCCGGCTTCCGCGGGCCCGTGCTCCAAGGTCCCGCCGTCCCCGTCCCGGGCCGGGGCGCGACGCCGCTCGGCAGCCCCGCCCTGATCGCCACCCCCGCGACGGCGGTCGGACCGGCCGCCGGATCCGGCTGGGCCGCGGGCGGCGGCGCCGACCGGCCCGCACCGGTCGGGCTGCTCACCGTCGAGGCGGGCGAGTACGGCAACCGGACGGTCCTCACGCTCACCAACTCCGGTGGCAGCGAGATCCGTTGGCACGCGGTCGTGGACGCGGCCTGGCTCCGGCTGAGCCGCGACTCCGGGACGCTCGAACCGGGCCAGCGCATCACGGTGATCGTCACGGTGGACGACGGCCTCGCCCCCACGACGCACTGGACGGCCCGGATCGCGCTGCCGCCGTCCGAGGCCGTGGTCACCCTGGAGGGCGGCCCGCAGGACCACGGCGGCTCCGCCCCGCCGTCCGCCTCGCCGACGCCGACCGCGGCACCGACGGCCACGGCCACGGCCACGCCCGCCCCGGGCACCACCCCGACCGCCACGGCCTCGCCCAGCGCGACGCCCGCACCGACCGCCACCCCCACGGCCCCGCCCACGAGCACGCCGACACCCCAGCCCCCGCCCCCGCCCTCGCACTCGCACTCACCGAGCCCGACGGCCACGGCGTCCCCGAGCGCGACGTCGACGCCGCACCCGCGGAGCGGCGCATCGGCCCCGCCGCAGCCTTCGCCGCGGTGAGGGAGCGCCTTTCGGCTCACACCGGAGGGCGGGCTGCGGCGTCAGGTGCACGCGACGGCGGGTGGGGCGTCTCCCGGCCCGAGCCGAGAGCGGTTCAGCGCCGGTGGATCAGGGGCACCTGGTACGTGCCGTCCAGGACGGACTGCTTCGGCCGGTAGAAGCGGATGATCGGGCGGAACTCGCCCGCCGGGGTGGGCAGCCAGTTCGCCAGTTCCGTCGGGTCCTCGGGCTCCTCGTGCTGGAGGGTCAGGGTGAGCGAGCCGTCCGCGCCGTGCACCAGGCCGGGGGTGCGGTCGCCGATCGAGTAGCGCTCGATCGGGTTGTCCACGAGGTAGTAGTCCGGCAGCGAGTACATCGTGACGGACCAGAACGCCTCGGCCGGCGGCGGCTGGTCGAAGCGGAGCGTGTAGCGGTTCGCGCCGCTGAGCGGGCGGCCGTCGGAGTCGTCGTACGTCATGGCGTACGAGGCCTCGTAGGCGTGGTTGCCCCACAGGCCGGCGCGGGCGGCGGCGGCCCGGCTGAGGTAGCCGGCGCGGCGGTCGGGGATGCGCCACTCGGGGTCGTCGATGGTGCCGGGGCCGAGGTGGTCGATGTTGTAGTCGAACAGGTGCAGCGCCGAGCGCCACTCCCCCAGCGGGTGGTCCTCGGGCGGGCGGGTGGCCGCCTCGACCCGTTCGCGCCCGGCAGCCAGGCCCTTGAGCAGGGTGTGGGTCCAGTCCGAGGCCGCCGCCCGGTACGGGGAGACGCCCTCGTCCAGCAGGCCCAGCGGGGCCAGCCGCCGCTCGTACTCGACGTCGGGCCCGGCGGGCGGGAAGGCCCGCATCCAAATCCGCATCCGTTCGAAGAACGCGAGCCGCTCGGGGACGTCCTGGTCGGGCTCGGGCAGGCCGGCGGCCAGGCCGCCGGGCTCCAGCGGGGTGAGGGTGAGCGCGTTCTGCAGGGCCTTGACCCGGGGGAGGTCGTCCGGGCCGGCGCAGGCGAAGCGGCCGACGACGGTCGCGACCGTGGTCGGCGCCTCGATCACCTTCTCCGGGTCGGGCGGGGTGCCGTGCCAGCCGGGCGGGACGACCAGCCAGGTCTGCGCGCCGGTGCCGGTGGCGCGGCTGCCGAGGTAGGCGAAGTTGTCGGTCCAGGCGCCGACGAACTGCAGCACGTAGTAAGCCCCGGCGGTGTCCGGGACGTGCAGCACCTGGGGGCCCTCGGAGAGGTCGAGCTGGGCGATCGAGTAGACGGTGTCGTTGTTGACCGAGACGAAGTCGTCCCCCGGGGCGGCCAGCCGGGTGGCGTGGCTGAAGCGGTTGAACGTCGCCGCCGGCAGGGTGCCCATCCCGCCCTTGGTGAAGCGCTCGACCATCGTGAGGCCGGCGACGAGCGGGTAGCCGTAGACGTACGCGTCGGCGGCCAGGGCCTCCAGCTCGGGCTGGGTCATCGGGTGTCCTGTCGTGGTCGGTCGGGGGTGGTCGGGGGCGGTCGGGCCTGGGGAGCAGTCGGTCGGGGGTGGTCGTGACCGGTCGGGGTCAGGGGGCGAGCGGCGGTCAGCGCGGGGTGAGCGGCGGGAGCCGCCAGCGGCCGTCGAGTGCGGGCGCCTCGGGGCCGTGGAGCCGCAGGACGACGGTGAACGGGCCGTCCGGCGCCGGGAGCCAGTTGGCGGAGTGCTCGGCGTCGGCGGGGCGCTTGTGCCGGACGTGGAGCGTCAGACCGCCGTCCCGGTCGTGGACCAGGCCCGGGGTCCGGTCGCCGATCGCATAGCGGTCGAGGGTGTTGTCGACCGGTCGGCGGTCCGGGAGCTCGTACAGGGCGGCGGACCAGGAGAAGCGGGCCGGCGGCAGCGCGCCGGGGCCGAACCGGATCGTGTAGTCGCGGTCGCTCGCGCTGGGCGGCCGGTGGCCCTCGCTGTCGGCCGTCCAGGCGCCGCACCAGACCTCCTCGGCGGGGAGGTCGTACGGGCCGAGCCGGGCGCCGAGGGCCTGGCGCAGGTAGTCGGCGCCGGTCTGCTCGCGGGTGCCGGCGAGGCCGCACGCGTCGGGGCGGGCGTCGGCCTCGCGCTCCAGCCGGGCCCGGGCGTCGGCGATGCCGCGCGCCATCTCGGCGCGCACGTCCAGCGGGAGGGCGGCGGGCTCGAACTCGCCGCGGCCATCGATCCCGAGGTCGGTGAGGCGGCCGCGCAGGTCCGCCTCGGCGGGCGGGAGCGGGACGGCGGCCGGGTGGCGGGGCGACGGGAGCGGGAAGAAGCCGAGCAGGAAGTCGAGGAAGGCGAAGAACTCGACGGTGTCCGTCACCTCGTCCCGCCAGACCGGCCAGACCGGGTCCGGGGCGGGGTGCGGCGCCGGGGTGCCCTCGTACTCGTGCAGCGGCCGCAGCCGGTACTGCTGCCGGACGGCCTCCATCGCGGCGACGTCGGCCGGCTCCGGCCCGGCGAGGTGCGTGCGGGCGACGATGCCGGCCAGACGGGTGGCGGTGCGGATCACGCTCCGGACGCCGGGCGGCGGCTCGCCCTGCCAGTCGGGGCCGGCCACCAGGTGGTCGCCGGCCTCCTGGCCGGTGGCGCGGGCGCCGACGAACCCGGCGTACACGGCGTCGAGTTCGTGGACCGGCAGCACGTAGTAGCGGTCGTCGGCGGGGACGGAGAGGACCCAGGGCTCGGCGCGCAGGTCGAGCCAGGCGGAGGAGGACGGGAGGTCGTGGTCGACGGCTCGCTCACCGAGGGGCGAGGCGGGGAGAGTCGCGGTGTGGGGGGTCGCGGTGCGGAGGGTCGCCGGGTCGAGGGCGGACGGCGGCGGGTGGTGACGGAAGACGCCGAAGCCGCCGACGTACGCCGGATCGGCGTCGTCCAGCGCCTGCGCGTACAAGGTGCGGTAGTTCCGCAGGATCGGGTACCCGCGCAGCCACGCCTCGGCAGCCGTCGCACGGACGGTGGTCGGATCGACGAGGGCCGGGCTGACCATGGTGTCGCTCTCCCCAGCAGGATCAGGACAAATCACTACATAGGGGATGCTAGGCGGGGAGGCGCCGGTCAGCACCTGGAGCGGCGGGCGGAGGGAAGCGAAGGGAAGGGGACGCCCCGGGAGAGGGAAAGCGGGAGGGAAGCAGGAGTGGGGGGGGGGGCGGGGGCCCCCCCCCCGCCCCCCCCCCCCGCGGGGGGGGGGGGGCGGGCCCCCCCCCCCCCCCCCACCACCGCAAGGCGGCCCCGCGCGGCGGGCCCGGCCCCC
>NZ_JBHWGV010000045.1:51679-52950 GCF_042732955.1 Kitasatospora sp. NPDC059747
GCGCGGTCGCTGGCCCGGCCGGGGCTGTGCTGTGCGCGTGCGTGCTCCGCGGCGCCCCCCCCCCCCCCACCCCACCCCCACCCACTCCCCCGCGCGGTCAGTGGGTGCGGCGCGTCACCAGCTCGGCCAGCGCGAGCAGTTCGTCCGTCCGGGCCGGCTCGGGCACGGCCACGGCCAGCAGGTCCATCGCGGCGGCCATCCGCTCGCAGGACGCGCCCTGCGCCCAGCCGCGCCCGCCCGCGCCCTCGACGGCCGCGGCGCAGAGCGCCAACTCCTCGGCACTGAGCTGCCGTTCCAGCGTGTACAGCTCGGCGAGCCGGGCGCCGTCGGGCGTGCCCGAGCCGAGCGCCGCGACCACCGGCAGCGACTTCTTCCGCGCCACCAGGTCCGCCCCGACCGGCTTGCCGGTGACGGCCGGGTCGCCCCAGATGCCGATCAGGTCGTCGATCAGCTGGAACGCCAGACCGATCTCCCGCCCGAAGCCGTCCATCGCCTTCGCCGCCCGCTCGGACGCGCCGCCGTACTCCGCGCCCATCGCGCAGGACGCACCCAGCAGGGCGCCCGTCTTCGCCTCGGCCATCGCGAGGCACTCGGCGAGCGAGACGTCGTCCCGCTGCTCGAAGGCGCAGTCGATCTGCTGGCCCTCGCACAGCTCGACCACGCAGTCGGTGAGCCGGCGGACGGCGGACCGGGCGGCCGGGTGGGTGTCCTCGGCCAGCAGCCGCAGCGCCAGCGAGTGCATCGCGTCGCCGGCCAGGATCGCCTCGGTGGTGCCGAACACCCGCCAGGCGGTGGGGCGGTGGCGGCGGGTCTCGTCGCGGTCGATGACGTCGTCGTGGAGCAGGGTGAAGTTGTGCACCAGCTCGACGGCCGCCGCAGCGGCGGTGGCCGCGGCCGGGTCGCCGCCGAGGGCCTGGGCGGCGGCGAGGACCATGGCCGGGCGGATCGCCTTGCCGGAGGGCGACGCGGAGGGCGAGCCGTCCGCCTCCCACCAGCCGAAGTGGTAGCCGGCGACCTTGCGCATCGCGCCCGGCAGCGAGTCGACGGCGGCCCGCAGGACCGGGTCGACCAGACCGCGGGCCCGGACGAGCACGTCCTCGGCCTCGTGGCCCTCCCGGTGGTCCCGCTCCAGCGTGGGGCTCGTCATGGGTTCCTCCCCCTGATGACCTGTCGTGAGAAGGGCGGGGGGCGGCCCGGGGGGGGCGCGGCCGCCCCGGGGGCGGGAGGGGGGGCGGGGGGCCGCCCCCCCCCCGCGCCCCGCCCCGCGCCGC
>NZ_JBHWGV010000045.1:52959-69249 GCF_042732955.1 Kitasatospora sp. NPDC059747
GCGCCCGGGGGGGCGCGCGCGCGCGGGGGGGGTCTCAGTGGTGGCCCACAGACTGTTGGTGCTTGGGGGGGGGGGGGGGCCCGGGGGGGGGGGCCCCCCCCCCCCCCCCGGTGCGCGGTAGGGCGCGCGTGGCGCCGCCCGGCCCGGGACACGGGCCCGGGCCGGACGGTGCTCGGTGCGGTGGGACGGGGTGCGGTCGGCGTGCCGTGCGGGCCGCCTCCGCGGCCGGCCCGCGGCGCCCGCCTCAGCGCTGGGCGATGTCCACGTTCTCCAGGACGCCGATCGCGTCCGGCACCAGGACGGCGGCCGAATAGTAGGCGCTGACCAGGTAGGAGATGATGGCCTTCTCGTCGATCCCCATGAACCGCACCGAGAGGCCCGGCTGGTACTCGTCCGGAATTCCGGTCTGGTTCAGGCCGATGACGCCCTGGTTGTCCTCGCCGACCCGCATCGCGATGATCGAGCTGGTGTGGCCGCCGATGATCGGGATCTTGTTGCACGGGAAGACCGGCACCCCGCGCCACGAGGTGACGTGCTTGCCCTCGACCTCGACCGTGCCCGGGTAGAGGCCGCGCTTGTTGCACTCGCGGCCGAAGGCGGCGATCGCCTTCGGGTGCGCGAGGAACATCTTGGTGCTGCGGCGGCGGCTGAGCAGGTCGTCCATGTCGTCCGGCGTGGGCGGGCCGGAGTGCGTCTGGATCCGCTGGTCGTACTCGGCGTTCTGCAGGAGGCCGAACTCCGGGTTGTTGATCAGCTCGTGCTCCTGGCGCTCGCGCAGGGCCTCGATCGTCAGCCGCAACTGGTGCTCGGTCTGGTTCATCGGCTGGTTGTAGAGGTCGGCGACCCGGCTGTGCACCTTGAGGATCGTCTGGGCGACGCTCAGCTCGTACTCGCGCGGCTTCAGCTCGTAGTCGACGAAGGCGCCGGGCAGCTCGAACTCGCCCTCGTGGCCGGCGGAGAGGTCGATCGCGGCCTCGCCGTGCTTGTTCTGCGCCTGCTGGAAGCCGTTCAGGTACTCCATGATCTGCAGCTGCAGCGACTCGGAGCGGTCGTGGAGCTCCTGGAAGGCGGGCCACTGCAGCACCATCACGGTGCCGGCGGTGGCCGCCTTCACCGTGTACGGCCAGGTGTTGGTGTCCTCCTGCAGGGCCTCGTCGCCGAGGTGGTCGCCGTCGGCGAGGGTGCCGATGACCGTTTCCTCGCCGTACTTGCCCGTTCCGATCCGCTCCAGCTTGCCGTGCGCGATGATGAAGACCTCGCTGATCTCCGCACCGGCGGAGATCAGCACGTCACCCGCGGAGAACTCGCGTTGCACGAAGCGCCCGGCCAGCTCCTCCAGGAGGGCCTCGTCCTGGAAGCCGCGCAGCACCGGCACCTCGGTGAGGCTCGGCGGGACGATCCGCACCTCGGCGCCCGTCTTGACGAAGCTCACCCGGCCGCGGCCGATCGAGTAGCGCAGGCGACGGTTCACCCGGTAGGTACCACCGGAGACCTGCACCCACGGCAGCATCCTGAGCAGCCAGCGCGGGCTGATGCCCTGCATCTGCGGCGCGGACTTGGTGGTCGTGGCGAGGTTCCGCGCACCCGCCGTGCTCAGACTCTGCTGCTGCCGGATCTCCGGCTGCGCACCCGGCGCAGGAATACCGGCATTCGTTTCGGTCGACATAGGGGAGCCCTTCGCAAACCCGATGAAGTGACGCCTTGCATATTCATGGTGCAACTTCATGGTGGGCCCGAACGGAGGCACGCCGCAATCACTCATTCGAGTGGTTCGGAATAACCGAACAAATAGTACGACTAGATCACTTGCTCGATATTTGTTCGATTGCTTAATCGAACTCGCCGGAATGCCGGGTGCCATCCTCCCGCATCCGGCGCGTCAGAGTGGGCCGTTCCAATCGAGAGTCGGCTCCAGCACGCCCTCCAGGGTCAGCAGCCAGCGCTTCACGTCGATCCCGACCCGGCCGCCGCCGAAGCCCCCGATGCCGTCCGCCGCCACCACCCGGTGGCACGGCACGAGCAGCGCGACGGGGTTGGCGGCCATCATCTGCCCCACCGTGCGGGCCGCCAGGCCCGGCTCGGTCACGTCCTCGAACACCCCGCTGCGCACGGCCAGTTCGCCGTAGGTGATGGTCCGCCCGTACGGCACCTCGCGCCACAGCGTCCGCAGCACCTCCCGGTGCGGGCCGCTGCTCAGGCTCCAGTCGATCGGCAGGCCCAACTCCCGGCTGCGGCCCGCCAGGTAGGCGCCGATCCGGTCGGTGACGGTGGCGATCTTCGCGTCGTCGGTGCAGGCCGGCGCCTCGCCGTCGCGGCCGCCGTAACCCGCCGCCGCCACGCCCAGCGGCGTCACGGCGATGTGCATCGGGCCGCTCGGCAGCGGCGTCGGCACGGTCAGCCAGGACATCTGCGACACGCTCGGGCCCCCACCCTCACCCTCCACCGGGCCGGCCGCCGGCCACCCCGGCACCCGGGAGGCGTGCGACCACCGCCCGCCCCGCGCGCCATCGTACGGCGGGCCCGGCGGCGGCGCCGGTGCGCCGGGCTAGAGCCGGCCCTTCAGCTGCGCCGCGAGCGCGCGGGACCAGTGCGACAGCTCGGCGCGGTTCGCCGCGCGTCCCTCGCACAGGACGGTGAGCTGCGCGTCGTTGATCCGGTTCGGGCCCGGGATCTCCAGCAGATAGGCCAGTTCCTCCAGCACGGTGGCGAGCCGCGCGGCGTCCGTGTGGTCGAGGGCCACCGCGGCCTCGTGGTGGCTGATGGTGAGCGAACCGGGCATGGCCAGCCTCCTCCGTCGACTCCGTCGACCCCCGCACCCTCCACCGTACGACCGGCTCACCGGGACCGCCCGGGGGCGGGGAGGGTGGCCCGGGGGGCGGGGAGGGTGCGGCCCGGGGGGCGGGGAGGGTGCGGCCCGGGGGGCGGGGCAGGTGCGGCCCGGGGCGGGGAGGGTGCGGCCCGGGGCGGGGCGCGGAGGGCGGCCCCGCCCGCCGGCGGGTCCACCGGGCGGGCGGGGCGGTGGCGCGCCGGGGCCGGGCGTCCGCCCGGGGGTGCGCCCCGGAGCGGGTTCAGGTGGCCTCCTCGTCGCCCTCCCAGGGGCGGCGACGCACGGCGGGTACGGCCAGCACCGCCACGGCGGCGCCGAGTTGCCAGAGGGCGCCGAGCGCCAGGACGGTCCCCGTCCCGAGCCGCCCCGCCAGCGGTCCCGCCGCCGCCAGGCCCACCGGCCCCAGGGCGAAGGCGCCCAGCGCGCCGAAGGACGTCACCCGGCCCAGCGCCTCCGGCGGCACCCAGCGCTGCATCGTCGTGCCGTACAGCGTGCCGCAGACCGCCGAGCCGACGCCCGCGACCAGCGCCCCGGCCACCACCCACGGCAGCGCCGCACCGCCCGCCAGTGCCGCCGAGGGCAGCGCCCAGCCCAGCGTCGCCACGGTGGCCACCGCCAGCGGCCGGGCCGGGCGACGGCCCAGCATCAGCAGGCCGCCCAGCACCGCACCGACGCCGTACACGGCCATCACCGCGCCCCAGGCGCGCGCACCCCCGAGCTCGCGCTGCGCGGTGAGCGGCCCGAGGATCAGGAACGGCGCCCACACCAGCAGGTTGAAGAGCCCCATGTGCGCGGTGGTGATCCACAGCCACGGCCGGGAGCCGAACTCCGACCAGCCCGCGCGGAGGTCCGCGAGGAGCGACTCGCGCCCGCCGTCCGGCGCCGCACCGGCCAGGCGCAGCCGGTACAGCGCGAACGCGCCGACCCCGTACGTCGCCGCGTCGGCCGCCAGCACCACCGCCGGTCCCCAGACCGCCGTGATCACGCCGGCCAGCGCGGGACCGGCCACCGTCGCGACCGAACGGGCCATCCCCAGCAGCGTGTTGGCGTCGCCGACGAGCTCCTGGCGGCGCACCAGGCCGGGCACCAGCGCGCCCAGCCCCGGCATGAACAGCCCCTCGCCGATCCCCCACACGGCGACGAGCGCCACCATCGCCCACAGCGGCGCCCGTCCGGTCGCCAGCAGCACGGCGAACAGCGCCTGGACGACTCCGCGGAGCCCGTCCGAGGCGAGCATCACGCGGCGGCTGCCGAGCCGGTCGGCGATCACTCCGCCGGCGAGCAGGACCAGCACCACCGGCAGGATCCGGGCGGCCATCACCCAGCCCAGGTCGGCGCCGTCCCCGCCGGTGCCGCCAGCGCCAGGGCCGCCGCCACCGGGGCCGCCACTGCCGTCCGCTCCACCGCCGAGCACCGCGAAGGCCACCGCCACCGGTGCCATCGCGGAGCCGAGGAGGGACGTCGCGTAGCCCGTGAAGAACCACCGGAAGTCGCGCTCGCCCAGCACGGCGAGACGGTCTCCAGGGCGCCGTCGACGGGCCGGGATCCGTTCGGTTTCCACTGCCATGGGCGGCAAGTCTGCCTCCGCGCGGAGCAGCCGTTCAAGGGCTCCGGCGAAAAAACTTGAGTCTTTTTGCATCAATTTCCGCGATGGCCGAATGTGCCGCAGTAAACGGCTAGCTGGACACCGTTTCACCTGCTGTTTACTGCGACTACCGGATACGATTCAAGCGTCCGTGAGGCATTCGTTTACTGCGGTAGAGGATCACTGATGACAGAGCTTCCCCCGGTCGAGTACGCCGTCGCCGTCGAGCGCTACCTCGCCGTCTCCGGACTCGCCGGGGGCTCCCGCCGGGTCTACCGGATCGGGCTGGACACCTGGGCCTGGGCGCTCGCCGGCCGCACCGCCCCCACCGGCCCGGGGCGGCGCCGCGCCCGGCCGCCCGTCCTCCCCCTCGCCCTGCTCGACCACCCGGACGCCGCCGCCCGCCTCGGCGCCGCCGTCACCCGCCGCGCCGCGGACACCGACGCGCGCACGCTCAACCGCGAGCTGTCCACCCTGCGCGCGGCCGTGGCCTGGTGGCGCGCCCGGGGCTGGATCACCCGGGACCCGACCACCGGCCTGCGCGCCCACCCGGCCCCCGCACCCGCCGCCGGCCCGCTCACCCCGGACGAGCTGCGCGCCCTGTTCGCGCTCCGGGCGCCGCTGCGCGAGCAGACGCTGTGGCACCTGCTGCACGAGTCCGGCGCCGCGATCGAGACCGTCCTCGCCCTGAACACCGACGACCTCGACCTCCCGGCACGCCGCACCCGCCCCCGCCCGGGGCGGCCGGCGGTGCAGTGGCAGGCCGGCACCGCCCGCCTGCTCCCCCTCCTCGTCGCCGGTCGCGCCACCGGGCCGCTCTTCCTCACCGACCGCAGGGCCCCTGCCGGCACCACACCCGCGGACCGCTGCCCGCACACGGGCCGTGGGCGGCTGTCGTACCGCCGGGCCGCGGAGCTGTTCACGGCGCACACGCAGCGGCTGGGCACGGACTGGACGCTGCGCCGGCTGCGGGCGGCGCGCTGAGGTCACTGCTCGTCCGGCGGCACCGCGCGGCGCCCCTGGGCGAGCAACTCGTCGAGACGGTCGGCCAGTTCGGGCACGCTCGGGCGGGCTTCCGGGTCGGTGCGCAGACAGGCGTCGATGGCGGCGGCCAGCGGGCGCGGGAGGCGGCGGCGCCGGGAGACCGGTGGTGCCGGGCCGTCCGGGTCCGGGCCGTCGTACGGGACGTCGCCGGTGGCGGCCTCGTAGAGGGTGATGCCGATGCCCCACACGTCGGCGGCCGCGGTGAGCCGCCCGCCACGGGCCTGCTCGGGGGCGAGGTAGCCGTCGGTGCCGATGCCGGGTGCGGCCGGGCCGGGCGGACGGGCGACGCTGAGGTCGAGCACCTTGGCGCGGCGGCAGTCGATCACGACGTTGGAGGGCTTGAGGTCGAGGTGCAGCAGGCCGCGGCCGTGCAGGTAGTGGACGGCCGAGCACAGGTGGAGCCCGAGCATGGCCACGTCGGCGGCGGCCGGGCGGCGGGGGCGGGTGTCCAGGACGTGGGAGAGCGTCTCCCCGGCGAGCGTCTCCAGGACGGCGTACGGTTGCGGGCGCTCGCCCGTCCCGTAGCCGCGGACGAGGTGCGGGTGCGTGAACTCGGCCAGCCAGCGGCCCTCCTGGAGCAGCCGGGCGCGCAGCCGCCGCTCGCGGCGGCGGTCCGGTCGGAGCACCTTCACGACGCAGCGGCAGTCGCGCTCCCCGCTCCAGGCGTCGTAGAGGTCGAGCCAGCCGGTGCGGCAGAGGTGCGCCAGGACCTGGTACCCGGGGGCGATGAACGTCCCTGCGGGGAGGGGTGGTTGGACGGTGTCCGGACTCAACTCGACACCTCCTCGGCCAGGTCGGAGCGCTGCAGCCGGTCGAGTCGCGCGTATCCGTCGTCGCGGGCCAGCAGTTCCCCGTGCGTGCCGCTGTCCGCGACGCAGCCGCCGCGGAGCAGCACGATCCGGTCGGCGTGCCGGACGGCGGACAGGTCGTGCGAGACGACGATCGTCGTCCGGCCCCGCATGAGCCGCCCGAGCGGCGCCAGGACCCGCCGCGCGGACTCGGCGTCCAGCCCCGTCGTCGGCTCGTCGAGGATCAGCACGGGCGCGTCGCGGATCATCGCGCGGGCGATCGCCAGCCGCCGGCACTGCCCGCCGGACAGCAGCCGCCCGTTGCGGCCGACCACCGTGTCGTAGCCGTCCGGGAGCCGGCTGACGAACTCGTGGGCGTCGGCGGCCCGGGCGGCGGCCACGATCTCGGCGTCCGTGGCGCCCGGCCGCCCGTACGCGATGTTCTCGCGCACGGTGCCGTGGACGACCAGGGTCTCCTGGAGCAGGACGGCGATGTGCTCGCGCAGGTCGGCGACCGCCAGTTCGCGCAGGTCGATCCCGTCCAGGCGGACGGCCCCGCGCTCGGGGTCGTAGAAGCGCAGCAGCAGCTTGGCGGCGGTCGACTTGCCCGCACCGCTCGGGCCGACCAGCGCGACCGTCTCGCCCGGCTCGGCGCGGAACGACACGTCGAACAGCGCCACCCGCGTCGAGCCCGGATAGCGGAACCAGACCCCGTCGAAGGCCACCGCCCCGCGCACCCGGGCGGGGCGCAGCGGCACCGGCGGATCGCTCACCTGCGGGCGCTCGTCGAGGAGTTCGAGGATCCGTTCGGCGGCGGCGGAGGCCGAGTAGAAGCCGTTGCTGAGCCGGGAGATCCCCCGGACCGGGCCGTACAGCCGGCTCAACAGGGCGACGAAGACCAGGAGTTCGCCCAGCGTCAGGCGTCCGCGCGCGAGCTCCCAGGCGCCCACTCCGAGGACGATCAGCGCGCCGGCCAGCTCCAGGACGTCCACGATCGGCGCGAACAGCGCGCGCAGGCGGGTCGCCTCCATCGTCGCCCGGAACCGCGCCATGCTCTCCCGCCGGAACCGCTCCTGCTCCCAGCCCTGCCGGTTGCAGGCCTGGACGAGCGCGATGTTGCCGAGCGACTCCTCGGTGAGCGCGCTGACCGAGCCGCTGCGCCGCCGCCGCTCGCGCGAGGCAGCCTTCACCCGCGCCGAGAAGTGCCGCGCGGTGAACCAGAACAGCGGCACCACGATGAGCGCGACCAGCGCGAGGTCCCACCGCAGGTAGAACAACACCCCCAGGAAGACGGCGAGTTCGGCGACGTACGCGACCGCGTCGACGACACCCGAGAGCAGGAACGTCTCGACCGCCTCGACGTCGCCGGTCAGCCGCGCCAGCACGTCGCCGAGCCGCCGCCGCTCGAAGAAGCCGAGCGACAGGCCCTGCAGGTGCCGGAACACGTCCGCCCGCAGGGCCAGCAGGAAGCGCTCGCCGACCCACGTCGAGGTCATCTCGTCGGCGAAGCCCAGGGCCCCCGCCACGACCGTCAGCCCCGCGTAGGCGAGCGCGACCGGCAGGAAGAGGCCGAGCCTGTGCGGGACGAGGACGTCGTCGACGACGACCTTGAACAGCCAGATCGCGGCCGCGTCGACCACCGGGCCGGCCAGGACGAGGACCAGCAGCAGGGCCAGCCAGCGCCGCCCGCCCCTCGTGTAGGGCCAGAGCCGCCCGAACGTCCGCCGCAGCGGCAGGGCCGGGGCCGGCTCGACGACCGGATCCACCCGGGCGCCGTCGCCGTCACCCGCGTCGGCGGCCGTCGGCCGCAGCGGTGACCACACGGTTCGACTCCAGCCCGTGGAACGTGGCCGGGCCGCCGGGGGCCCGGCCCTGACAGGACGGCGGGGCCGTCAGTGCCGCGAGTTCGACCCGCGACGACGACGGCGGCCCGCCTTGGAGTCCCTGGTCTCCTTGCCGGTCTTGCGGTCGTGCTTGCCGCCGTGCCGCATCGCCGGGACCAGGTTGGCCAGCATGCTCATCGCTGCCACCTTTCTCTCCGGTCCCCCCATCACCAGGGGGTACGCACGGGCGGGCGGGTTGGTTCAGGGGCGGGGGAGGTTTCCTTCCGCGTACCGGGAGTTGGGTGGTGCCGCGGGGCTCCGGGGGTCGTTGCCGGGGCTCCGGGGGTCGTTGCCGGGGCTCCGGGGGGCGTTGCCGGGCCTTCGTCGCCCGGCCGTCGTCGCCCGGCCGTCGTTGCCCGGTCGTCGTTACAGAGCCCTCCGGAGCCGTTACGAAGGCCGTCGGGGGCGTTACGAAGCCGATGGGCCGCCGTGACGCGACCGGCCGGGGACCGCGACACGGGCTCCCTAACGTCTCCGTCGACGCACCGGCCGCAGGGGTCGGAACGCGTCGAGGACGGACGTCGACGACGGACGTCAATGCCGACCATCGACGACGAGCGTCGACGATGCCGACGAAGGAGAGCACCCCATGAGCAGGAGCCGTACCGATCGCGCGCCGGGCCGCCGGGTCCTGGCCGTCTGCGCACTGACCGGGGCCGCGCTGCTGACCGCCCTGACCGGCGGGCAGGCGTGGGCCGACGGGGCCCCCGCCCCGGCCACGCCCACGGCCGCCCCGAGCGCCGCCCCGGCCATCCCGACGGCCACCCCGACCGCCGGCCCCGCCGCCTCCGGCGCGGTCGTGGTCCCGAAGGGCTCCGCACCCGCCCAGCCGGCTCCGGCCCGGCCCACCGCCGGTGCGCCCGCCGCCGAGGGCGTCGCCAAGACGCCCACCGCCACGCCCGCGCCGGCCGACGCCAAGGACACCAACCGGCCGCAGGTCCGCGAGGTCCCGAAGGGCGCCGCCCAGGCCGGGGACGGGTCCACCGCGACCGACGGCAACGGCCTCACGCTGGCCGCCGGCGGTGCCGTCGCGGCCGTCGGCGCCGGGGCGCTGGGCTTCGCCCTCCTGCGCCGCCGCTCCGGTGCGCGCGGCTGACACCGGCCCCGAGTCCTCCGGGCACCCCGGCGCCGCAGCCCCGCACCTGGCCAGGCGGGGCGGCGGTGCCGGGGCGGCCCCGGGCGCGGACGGGGCACCGGCCGGCCGGCGGCGGCGCGCGACCGGTCGGGGACGAGGGCAGGGGCCTGTACCGGAACGAGGGCGCGGACGGCGGCGCGGGCCCCGGCGCAGACCGGGCGTGGTGCGCCGGGCCGTCGTGGGGGCGGCCGGGCTGCTGTGCCTGGTGCTCGGCGTGTCGGTGGCGATCGGCTCCCAGGAGACGCCGGTCGTCCGGATCGAGTCCTCGGCGCACGGCAGCGCGACGGACGGTCCGGCCCCCGGGCCCGCCGCGTCCACCCCGGGCGTCTCCGGCACCACCGGCGCCGGCACTTCCGCCGCCACCGCACCGCCCGCCGCCCCGAAGGCCCTCCCCGCCTCGGAGCCGACCCGCCTGCTCATCCCGTCGGCCGGCGTCGACGCCCCGGTGACCGGCCTCGGCCTGAACGCCGACGGGACGGTCCAGGTGCCGTCGGCCGACCGGGCCGGGGAGGTCGGCTGGTACCGCAACGGGCCCACCCCGGGAGAAACCGGCCCCACCGTCCTGATCGGGCACTACGACACCGTCCACGGCCCGGCGGTCTTCCACCGCGTGCCGCAGCTGCGGCCGGGCGACCTCGTCCAGGTGCGACGCGCGGACGGCACCACCGTGGACTTCAAGGTCCGCTCACTGCTGCAGGCCGCCAAGGACCGCTTCCCCACCGACGCCGTCTACGGTGACACCCCGGCCCCGACCCTCAGACTCATCACCTGCGGCGGCAGCATCGGTGCGGACGGCCACTGGACCGACAACATCGTCGTCCTGGCCGACCTGGCCTGAGGCCGGCTGAGGCGGCCTGAGGCGGCCCGGCCGGCCGCACGGGAACCGCCGGCCACCGTCGGCACGACCTACACCAAGGGCACACCAAGGACGCCGTACGCCTGCGGCGTCCCCCCACGACCAGGCATCCCAGACCAGGCGTTCCAGACCAGGCATCCCAGGCCAGGCGTCCCAGACCAGGCATTCCAGGAGGGCGAGCACCGACGTGGCAGCAGCACCCCCGCCCCGCCGACGGCGCGCCGCCACGCCGGTGGCCGCCCTCGCGGCCGTGGCCGTCCTCGTCGCGCTGGCCGCGGCCCTGGTCGTGGGCCGGGCCGACCCCGGCGGCCTGAAGGACCACGGCCCGTCGCAGCCGGTGACACCGCCGCTGCGGGCCCAGCCGCTCTGGCCCGGACTGAACGCCCCGCCGACGCCGTCCTCCTCCGCCGCCGAGACCGGCTCCGCGTCCCAGGCGCCGCCGCAGCCCGTGCCCGACCTGACCGTGGCCGGGCGGGACATCACCGCGGTCGACGTCCACGCCGTCCTCACGAAGGACCCCGGCGTGAGCGCGGAGGAGCGGCCGGCCCTCGGATCGTGCACCGGCTGCGCGGTCCGCAGCCCCGAGTTCCGCGACCTCACCGGCGACGGCAAGCCCGAGCTGATCACCGCCGTGGCCGTGCCCCAGCAGGTCGTGCTGCACGTCTACACCCTGGTCGACGACCGGCTCGTGCCGATCCTGCGGGTCAAGCTGGTGCCGCTGTTCAGCGCCGAGACCATCGGCACCGACCTGTGGCTGCACGAGCAGACCACCACCTCCGTCCAGACCACCAGCCACTACCAGTGGGACGGCGTCCGGCTCGTCCGGCTGGAGCAGAAGTTCGAGGGCACCGGCCCGCTGCCCGGCCCGTCCGCCGCACCGGACCCGGTGACGTCCGTCATGCCCCCGGGCGGCCGCGCCCCCGGCCCCGTCCGTCCGACGGCCGAGCCGGCCACCCCGACGGCCGTGCCGTCCCCGCTCGTCCCCAAGAACCCCGCCCGGCCGACGCCCGCCCTCCCGGGAGTGCAGCCGTGATCCCCGACCCCCTAGCCTCAGCACCCATGACCCCCGCCGAGACGCCCGCGCAGCCCCGCATCCTGATCGTCGAGGACGACGAGGTGATCCGCGAGGCCACCCGGATGGCCCTGGAGCGCTACGGCTTCCCCGTCTCCACGGCCGCCGACGGCCTGGAAGGGCTGGAGGCGTTCCACGCCGTCCGGCCGGACCTGGTCCTGCTGGACGTCATGCTGCCGCTCCTCGACGGCGTCGGGCTGTGCCGGCGGATCCGCGAGGAGAGCCAGCTGCCGATCCTGATGATGTCGGCGCGCACCGACCCGGTGGACGTCGTGTCCGGGCTGGAGGCCGGGGCGGACGACTACGTGGTCAAGCCGTTCGAGAGCGCCGTGCTGGTCGCCCGGATCCGGACGGTCTTGCGACGGATCCGCGTCGTCCCGGCCCCTGCCGACGACGACCTCCCCACGCCGCCCCCTTCCGTTTCCCCCTCTGTCTCCCCCGCTGTTTCCCCGTCCCCCTCGCCCACCGTGCGCAGCTTCGACGGCATGCAGGTGGACACCGACAGCATGGAGGTCCGGGTGGACGGCCGCCTCGTCCCGCTCACCCCCACCGAGCTGCGGCTGCTGCTGGAGTTCACCGCCGCGCCCGGCATCGTGCTGGAGCGCTCGACCCTGCTCGAACGCGTCTGGGACTACGAGTGGGGCGCCGACACCCGCGTGGTCGACGTCCACGTGCAGCGGCTGCGCGCCAAGATCGGCGCCGGACGGATCGAGACCGTCCGCGGCTTCGGCTACAAGCTGCGGCGGCCGCAATGACGTTGCGCCGCCAGATCGCCACCGCCGTCGCCGCGATCTCCGTCCTGGTCGCGGTGGCCGTCGGCCTGCTGGTCCACCAGGCGATGATCCGCCAGCACGTCGACCAGGCCCGCGCCACCGCCGTCGCCGCCCTCGACTCCTCGCTCGGCGCGTACGGACGCGGCGAGGCCCCCGCCCACGGCGCCGCCCTCAACGACCCCGCGCTGCCGGCCCGCCTGCACACGCTCGCCGCCGACGGACGACAGGGCACGCTGCTGGCCGCCGGGCCGGACGGCGAGACGATGTGGGCGGCCGGACCGGTGCAGAACGCCGTGCTCTCGGTCCGGGTCGACTTCACCCAGGACCGGCAGGCGATCGCCGACCTCGACCGGATCATCCTGCTCACCGTCGTCGCGGCCGTCTTCACCACCGTCCTGGCCGGCGTGCTGGTCGCCGACCGGATCAGCCGCCGCCTGCGCACCGCGGCCACCGCCGCCCGGGGCATCGCCGCCGGCCGGACCGACACCCCGATCGGCGAACTCGTCGACGGGCGGGACGAGGTGGCCGACCTCGCGGCGGCCGTCGACCAGATGTCCCGCTCGCTGCACCGGCGGCTCGCGGACGAGCAGCGCTTCACCGCGGACGTCGCCCACGAGCTGCGCACCCCGCTGACCGGCCTGGTCACCGCCGCCGAACTGCTGCCCCCGGGCCGGCCCACCCAGCTCGTCCAGAACCGGGTCCAGGCCCTGCGCGCCCTCGTCGAGGACCTGCTGGAGGTCTCCCGCCTCGACGCCGACGTCGAGACCCCGGACCTCTCCACCGTCCCCCTCGAACGGGCGGTGCGCCGCACCGTCACGCTCACCGGCCTGGACGTGGACGTCACGGTCACCGCCGACGCCGAGGTGCGCACCGACCTCCGCCGCCTGGACCGCATCCTCGGCAACCTCGTCGTCAACGCCCACCGCCACGGCGCCGCCCCCGTCGAACTCCACGTCGACGGCCACCGCATCACCGTCCGCGACCACGGCCCCGGCTACCCCGACGACCTCCTCGACGACGGCCCGCAGCGCTTCCGCACCAACGCCCCCGAACGCGGCCGCGGCCACGGCCTCGGCCTCACCATCGCCACCGGCCACACCCGCGTCATCGGCGCCACCCTGGCCTTCGCAAACCACCCCACCGGCGGCGCCCTCGCAACCCTCACCCTCCCCGCCGCGCCACCCTCCTGACCCGGCCCCACCAACACCGAAGGGCCAGCCCGACCGGATGCACCCCGGCGGACTGGCCCTCCACACGCAGAGCCCCCTGTCGGGTTCGAACCGACGACCCCCGCTTTACAAGAGCGGTGCTCTGGCCAGCTGAGCTAAGGAGGCACGGTGGCCGTCCGCGACGGATCACGGCGGCACCGGGGGCAGTCTACCGGGCGCGGGTGGCGGGGTGGGGGGATATCCGGGGGTTGGCGGCTGGGGCGGGCGTGATGGAAACGATGCGGAAATCGGGCCGGAGGGGGGCTGACAAGCGGCGGGGGCACAGGTAGCGTCGCCGGGAGCCGGTTCGTGTAGTGGTCCAGACCACTCGGCGGGTCGGTGAGACGAACGAAACCCCCCTTTACTCGGATCGTCCGGCACGTTCCTGCCGGTGAAGGAGAGCTCAACCATGGCTTCTGTCACGTACGACCAGGCGACCCGCGTCTACCCGGGGGCGGACAAGCCCTCCGTGGACGCGCTGGACCTGGAGATCGCGGACGGCGAATTCCTCGTGCTGGTCGGCCCCTCGGGCTGCGGCAAGTCGACCAGCCTGCGCATGCTGGCCGGCCTGGAGGACGTCAACAGCGGCGCGATCCGGATCGGCGACCGGGACGTCACCCACCTCCCGCCGAAGGACCGGGACATCGCGATGGTGTTCCAGAACTACGCGCTCTACCCGCACATGACCGTCGCGGAGAACATGGGCTTCGCGCTCAAGATCGCCGGCGTCAACAAGGCCGAGATCCGCACCAAGGTCGAGGAGGCCGCGAAGATCCTCGACCTCACCGAGTACCTGGACCGCAAGCCGAAGGCGCTGTCCGGCGGTCAGCGCCAGCGCGTCGCGATGGGCCGGGCGATCGTGCGCCAGCCGCAGGTCTTCCTGATGGACGAGCCGCTGTCGAACCTGGACGCCAAGCTCCGCGTCTCGACCCGCACCCAGATCGCCGGCCTGCAGCGCCGCCTGGGCATCACCACGGTGTACGTGACCCACGACCAGACCGAGGCGCTCACCATGGGCGACCGCGTCGCGGTGCTGAAGGGCGGCGTGCTCCAGCAGGTCGACACCCCGCGCAACATGTACGACAGGCCCGCCAACCTCTTCGTGGCCGGCTTCATCGGCTCGCCGGCCATGAACCTGGTCGAGGTGCCGCTGGTGGACGGCGGCGTGAAGTTCGGCGGCTCGGTGGTCAACATCTCGCGTGACGACCTGTCCGGCGCCGGCCTCGACAAGACCGTGACCGTCGGCATCCGCCCGGAGCACTTCGAGGTCGTCCCGGCCGGCGGCATCGAGGGCGTCGCGGTGACGGTCAACGTGGTCGAGGAGCTCGGCTCGGACGGCTTCGTCTACGGCACCACCAAGATCGGCGGCGAGGACAAGGACATCGTGGTCCGCGTGCACGGCCGGCAGATCCCGGCCCGCGGCGAGACGATCCACGTCGTACCGATCGCCGACGAGACCCACGTGTTCTCCACCAGCACGGGTGCCCGCCTCAGCAGCTGAGCCGACGGCACACCACCGGCACGGCGCAAGCGCGACACGAGCCCGTCGGACCGCCTCCCGGTCCGGCGGGCTCCGTCCGTACACCCCCGCGTCAACACGGTGACGGGACGAACCCGGACACGTCGTCACTCGATGGTGTAACGGAGGGCGATCCGGGGCGCACCCACCGCTACGCTCCTGAGCGTGAAGCAGCTTTTGCGCCGTATCGGCCAGACCGTCGCCCTCACCCTGCCCGTCGTCCTGGTGACCACCGGCACCCTCGCCGTGACCCGGGTCCCGTGGGCCCCGCCGACCGGGCTCGACCAGCAGGTCGTCGCGGCGTCCAGCAGCGACGGCGCGGGCATCGGACGCACCGCGGGCGCGGCCGGCAAGACTCCCGACGGGCTGGCGCCCCAGGACGCGCTGCGCGTCGCGATGCTGGACGAGCTGCGCGAGCACAGCCCGGCCGCCGCGCTGGACCTGCTGGAGCGCTCGATGCGCGAGCAGCCCGCCCTGACGCCGTACTGCACCTCGCTCGCCACCGAGCTGGGCCGGGCGACGGTGAAGAAGTACCAGGGTGACGTCCAGCGGGCCCGCTCGTTCGCCCGCCCGGTCTGCGACGGCTCGTTCGCGGCGGGCATCACGGGCTGACGCCTACCCGCCGGCCCACCAGTCCGCACGCCCAAACACCTGAACGCGCACCCGCCGCCCCGGCAACCGCGGCTCCAACCCCCGTCCGCGCGCCTATTGTTCAGCCATGAGCGCTGACTCCGGCCCCGCCGCCGACCCCACGTCCCCGCAGGCACAGCAGGCCCCGCAGGCCCAGCCGCCGCGGCCGACCACGACGCCCGTCACGCAGGCCGTCATCCTGGCTGGCGGCCAGGGCTCCCGGCTGCGGCCCTACACGGACGACCGCCCGAAGCCGCTGGTCGAGATCCCGGGCACGGGCACGCCGATCCTCGGCCATCAGCTGGCGTGGCTCGCCGCCGAGGGCGTCACGGACGTCGTGGTGTCCTGCGGGCACCTGGCCGACGTGCTGCAGGAGTGGCTGGACAAGGCGGACCTGCCGCTGCGCGTGCGCACGGTCGTCGAGGAGGAGCCGCTCGGGCGCGGCGGCGGACTCAAGTACGCGGCCAGGGCGCTGCCCCGCCCGGACGAGCCCTGGTACGCCACGAACGGCGACATCTGGACCCGCTTCAGCCTGCGCGACATGGCCGCCTTCCACCACGAGCGGGACGCCGTCGCGACGCTCGCCCTGGCCCGGCCGCGGATCCCGTGGGGCGCGGTGGAGACCGACCAGTTCGGCAACGTGCTGGACTTCATCGAGGCCCCGCCGTCGCCGTTCCTCATCAACGCGGGCCTGTACGTGTTCAGCCCGGAGTTCGCCGAGCTGCTGCCGGACGTGGGCGACCACGAGCGCACCACGTTCCCCCAACTCGCCCGCAGCAAGCGGCTGGCGGGCTACCAACTGCCGCAGGGCGTGTACTGGCGCGCGATCGACACCGCGAAGGACCTCACGGAGGCCGCCAAGGAGCTCGCCGCCGGCGCGGGCCGCGCCCCCCGGTAACCCATGCGAGAAGCCCCCCCCCGGTAACCCATGCGAGAAGGCGGTCGGCCGGGTGCTCCCCCACGGAGCACC
>NZ_JBHWGV010000046.1:0-12520 GCF_042732955.1 Kitasatospora sp. NPDC059747
CAGAGCGTGGGCGCGTTGGTGAGGGGCCCGGTCTCACCACCCGCCCCCCCCCACCACCCGCCCCGCCCCGGCCCCCGCCCCCCCCCCGCCCCCGGAGCCGGAGCCGGGGAGCCCGGCGCGTCCGTCAGGCCGCGAAGCCGCCGTCCACCGCGAGCTCGGCGCCCGTGACGTACCGGCCGTCCTCGCCCACCAGGTACGCGACGGCCGCTGCGACGTCCGCCCCCGTGCCGTACCGCCCGAGCGAGGTCAGCCCGGCCTGGAACGCGGCCGACTCGCCGTCCGCCGGGTTCATGTCGGTGTCGATCGGCCCGGGGTGGACCACGTTCACCGTGATCCCGCGCGGTCCCAGCTCGCGGGCCAGCGCCTTGGTCAGCCCGATCGTCGCGGCCTTGCTGGTCGCGTACAGCACGGCGCCGCCGAAGGCGACCCGCTTGGCGATGCAGCTGCCGATCGTGACGATCCGCCCGCCCTCGGACAGCAGCGGCGCGGCCGCCTGGGCGAACAGGTACGGCGCCCGGACGTTCACCTCCAGCACGCGGTCGACGTCCGCCGCCGTCATGTCGCCGATCGGCCCCATGGCCCCGACGCCGGCGTTGTTCACCAGGACGTCGAGCCGCCCGAACCGCTCGACGGCCGCGGCCACCACGGCCCGGACCTCCTGCGGGTCGGCGCAGTCCGCCCGGACCGCCCAGCCGCGCCGCCCAGCCGCGGTGATCTTCGCCGCGACGGCCTCGGCCCGCTCGGCGCTCCCCTGGTAGGTGAGGACGACATCCGCGCCGTCCTCGGCCAGCCGCAGCGCGATCGCCTCCCCGATCCCCCGGCTCCCGCCGGTCACCAGGGCCACCTTGCCGTCGAGCCCCATCGCACCGTTCATCGTCGTCTCCCAAGTCGCGAGTACTGAAAGCCCGTTGTCGGGCACGACTCGATCCTCGACGGCGGCGGCGCAAACCTCCGGCGGTATTCGGACGTTGCGTTGAAGGTTCAACAGTGTGCGCGGTAGTGCGACGCCACCGCCGGCTGCCCCGTGTAGTTCGGCCCGGCATCCGCGTCCGCCCCGGCGTACGCGAACGGCAGGTGAACGCTCCGCCCGCCCTCCAGTACCAGCAGGTGCCGCCGCGCCCGGTACTCGAACCCGGCCTCGCGCAACGCCGCGACCACCGCCCGGCCGGCGCTCGCCCCATCCGCCCACCGCACCGACTCCGGGTCGAAGTGCGCGGCGAACCGCCCGTCCGGCGCGAGCCACGCGGCGGCCCTGGCGATGACGCCCAGCCGGTCGCCCAGATAGTGCAGGCCGTGGACACACGTGATCAGGTCGTACGACCGGCGCGGGGTCCAGTCCGCGAGCGCCGCCCTGACCAACCGCAGTCCCGGTAGTGAATCGGCATCAGGTGGCGGCGCGAGCGGACCGACGAGATCCACGCCCGTCAGAACCGCCCCCGCCGGAAGCCGACGCGCCGCCTCGACCATCGCGCGCCCCTCGCCGCTGCACAGATCCAGCCAGGCCGGCGCGGCCCCGCCGCGCCCGAGCAGCCACTCGGCCGGGTCGAACCCCAGCTCCCGCGCATAGCTGTTCACCCCGCTGAGGCCGCGCTCGCGGTTCATCGTGTTGTTGGCCACCACGGACGAGCCCACGAGCTCGCCGTCGGGTATCAGTCGCACCATCGGGCGACCCTATCGACACGCGGTCCGACCAGGCACGATGCCCCGCCCGCGGACCGCCGGCACGGGCCCGACACGCCGAAGGGCCGCACAGGGCCCCCTGGGGCGCCGCGCGGCCCTGCCGAGGAGCCGGGACCCCGGCCCCGCCCCCACAACGCGCGGAGCGGCCATCCCCGGGTCCCGGGATGGCCGCTCGGTGTGCGGTCGAACGGTGGCGACGATGCGTCAGACGGTCAGGTCCTGCCCCGGGAAGATCAGGTCCGGGTCGTCGCCGATGGTGCGGAGGTTCTTGCCGTACAGCGTGTCGGTGTCGGTGCCGAACCTGGCCGCGATCTCGCTCAGCGTGTCACCGCTCTGCACGGTGTAGCCGCCGTTCGCGCTGCTCTTCGGGGTCGACGGAGCGGGCTTGGCCGGCTGGGCCGGTGCCTGCTGCGGCTGCGTCCGCGGCGTCGACCTGGTCGCGGGCTTGGCCGCCTGGTTGGTTTCCTGCCCGGCGTCCTGCCCGGTGTCCTGCTTGGCGCCCTGCCTGGCGCCCTGCTTCGCCGCCGGCTTCGACGGCTTCGCGGCCGGCTTGGCCGCCGGCTGTGCGGGCTTGGCCGGGGCGTCGTTCACGGAATCCGCGACCTCCGCCGGGGCTCCGCCCTTGCTCAGGCCCGCCTTGTGCGAGCACACGGGCCACGCGCCCGGGCCCTGGGAGGCGAGGACCTTCTCGGCGACCGCGATCTGCTGCGCCTTGGTCGCGTGGTTGGCCTGGGAGGCGTACGCGGTCCCGCCGTACGCGGCCCAGGTGCCGGAGGCGAACTGCAGCCCGCCGTAGAACCCGTTGCCGGTGCTGATGCTCCAGTTGCCGCCGCTCTCGCACTGGGCGACGGCGTCCCAGGCCGAGGTGGGCGCGGCGGAGGCCGAGGTGGCCGTGACGAGGCCGGCAACCGGCAGGGCCGCGACGGCGGCACCCGCGACGATCCCGATCCGCAGGCGGTTGCGCTTGGCGGAGGCGGGGGTGGAGGTCGTGGAGTCGGTGGCAGTGGCGGTCTCGTGACGGGGATTCATGGAGATCCTCTCGACAAGCCCCGGGCAGGCAGACGGAACCAGGCCCTGGACGGGGCCGGTCGAATCCGTTCGCCTCACTCGATGGACGGCGGGGCACGTGTCGGACGTGCCGTGCCGTCCCGGCACCTCCGCTCGCCGACGGCCTGGGTACGGCCGGTCGCGTCGGCAGTACGGCCCTCGCGCCGGGGGTCAGTCGGCGGGCCGTGCGTCGGGGTGAACCCGGGTAGCGCTCGTTGCGCCGCCAATGAAGCTAGGGGCGGTTTGGTCGGCACGGCAAGCAATTCTTCGGGTACGCAGGTCAGTTGACTGTTACCGGCGGTATCGATCAAGAAGCGACGTCCAGTTGGACCGCATTTGATCGGATTTTCAAGATCAGATGTTCAATTCCCGTGCGCTCGGTCACACCTGTCCATTCATCAGACCACGCGCACTATCGACGGACCGTCACGGATCACTGACGGACCGTCATCAAAATAACCGAAGTTCCCGCCTCCGCGCGGCAGTTGAGTGACCTGCATCACACCCGCCACGCTCCGTCGTCACGGGAACACGCTCAGCCGCGCCCGTCCAGCTCCGCGTCCCGTGCCAGCAGCGCCGCCTGGACCCGGTTCTCGCAGCCCAACTTGGCCAGGATCCGACTCACGTAGGTCTTCACCGTCGCCTCGCTCATGTGGATCCGCGCGCCGGCGTCCGCGTTGGACAGCCCCTCGCCGAGCAGCGCGAGAACCTCCAGCTCACGGCCGGTGAGCACCTCCAGCCGGCGCCGCGCCTCCGCGCTGCGGGCGGCCGCCGAGCCGCTGCGCCCGGAGGCCAGCGAATCGACGATGTGCCTGGTCGCGGCGGGTGACAGGAAGGCGTTGCCGCTGGCCGCCGCGCGCACCGCCTGGATCAGCTCGGCCGGTGCCGTGTCCTTGAGGAGGAAGCCCGCGCCCCCCTCGGTCACGGCGCGCAGGACGTTCTCGCGCTCGCCGAAGGTGGTGAGGATCAAGGCCCGCGCGCCGGGTGCGGCCTTCGAGAGCTCCCCGAGTGCCGTCAGCCCGTCCATCACCGGCATCTGGATGTCCAGCAGCACGACGTCCACCCGGTGCGCCCGCGCGAGCTCCAGCGCGCGCCGTCCGTCGGCGGCCTCCGCGACCACCTCGATGTCGTCGGCGGAGGCGAGGATCATCCTGATCCCGGCCCGGATGAGCGGCTCGTCGTCGGCGACGAGGACTCGGATCACGCTGGACATCTCCTCGAACGGTGCTGGATGGGCGACGCCACCATCCTCACATCCGGACGCGGCCGGACCTCGACCGGCCCGGTCACTCCTTGACCCGGTAGTGCTCCTTGTCCACCAGGACGCCGTCCTTGAAGCAGAAGCGCACCGCGTTGTCCTCGCCGAACTTCTCCTTCGAATCCTCGGCCTGGAAGTACACGCAGTGCGCGCCCTCCGGCACCGGCGGCCCGCCCTTGTCGAAGCCGTCGGTCAGCCAGGAGGCCCCGCGCGGCAGCCGGCCGAGCACGTCCGACTCCGACTGCCCGACCCGGACCCCGTCATAGGCGTCCTTCTTCACGGTCGCGCTGTCGCTGGCCTGGACGAAGGCCCACAGGCCCCACACGAGCAGTCCCAGCACGGTGAGCCCGACGCCCACCACCCCCACCGCGCACCCCATCGCCGGACTGCGCCGGCGGCCGCCGTCCTCGACGGCGGGCAGGCCCTCCAGCACCCAGTCCTCGATCCCGGGGCCGGCCTCGCCGCCGTCGCCCCCGCCGTCCGCGGCCCCTTCGTACGGGAGCATCCCCGCCAGCCGGAAGCCCTGGTCGGGCGTCGCCCCCGCGTGCACCATGCCGCCGACCAGCCGGGCTCGCTCCCGCAGGCCGGTCAGGCCCTGCCCGCCGCTGACCGCCTGCCCCACCCCGGCACGCACGCCCACGAGCTCCGGCGCACGCGGATTGGTGACCTCGACCACGAGCGCGTCCGGCTCGTACCGGAGCGCGACCGCGATCGGCGCACCGGGGGCGTGTTTGTGCGCGTTGGTGAGCGCCTCCTGCACGATCCGGTACGCCGCGTGGTCGACGGCGGCGGGCAGCGCACGCCGCTCCCCCTCCTTGCGGAAGGACACCTCCGCCCCGGCGGCGCGCGAGGACTCGACGAGACCCTCGATCCCGTCCACCCCGCCCCGGCCGCCGGACGCACCCGCCGACGTCGGCGCCGGCGGCACCGCCGTCGACTCGTCGTGCAGCACGCCCACCACCTCGCGCAGCTCCCGCATCGCGGCCACCGCCGCCTGCCGCAGCACGCCGACCGCCTCGCGCTGCCGGTCGGTGAGCGTGCGGTCCACCTCCAGCGCGCCGGAGTGCACCGAGATCAGCGCGAGCTGGTGGCCGAGGCTGTCGTGCATGTCCTGGGCGATCCGGTGCCGCTCGCGCAGCCGCGCCTGGTGCACCACCATGACGCGCTCGCGCACCAGCTGGTCGTTGCGCTCCCGCAGCGCGTCCAGGAGCGCGCGGCGCTGCGCCCGGTAGCGCCCCCACAGGGCGGGCAGCACTGCCGTGATCAGGAAGCCGCCCAGCGAGATCGCGATGATCGCCTTCGGCGACATCGAGCCGGCGTCCTTCAGCACGCCGGTCACGGTGAACAGCACCCAGCTCGCGACGAAGGTCGCGACCAGCACGCCGACCCGGCGCACCCGCGCGCCGGCCGCCCAGCCCGCCACGACGAGCAGCGGGAGCGGTCCGGGGGCCCAGCCGGCCACGGCCGCCGTCACCAGCAGGACGCTCGCCGGGAAGGCCCGCCGCAGCAGGAACAGCAGAACGGTCCCGATCCCGACCGGCACCGCGAAGCCGGTGCTGCCGACGACCTCCAGCAGGACGGCGAACCCGCCCAGCAGCAGGACGGACAGCACCTCGCGCACCACCGCCCAGGGACCCCAGGGACCGGGCAGCGCCGTCCGTACCGCCTTCGTGCAGGCCCGTGCAATCGCGTTCACCCGTCCGAGGCTAACCGGACCGAGGGGCCCGCCGCCGTCACCCTTCGTAGCGCCGCCTCCCGACGAAAGTCGCCGCCCGCGCCTCACCGTTCGGCGCCCCCGCGGAACTCGGTGAGCAGCAGCGCGACGTCGTCCACCCGGTGCGTGGAGCCGACCTCCCGCAGCACCCGGTCCGCGAGCCCCTCCAGCCCCTCCCCTCCGGGGCGTCCGAGCACGGTCCGCAGCCGCTCAAGCCCCTGGTCGATCGGCACCGCCGGATCCTCCACCAGCCCGTCCGTGTACAGGGCGACCACCGACCCGGCCGCCAGGCGCAGCTCGCTGACCGGGTACTCCGCGACGTCCTCCACCCCCAGCAGCGGCCCGCCCGCCAGGTCCAGCACCTCCGCCGACCCGCCGGGCCGGCGCAGCAGCGGCGGCAGGTGCCCGGCGCGGGCGATCCGGACGGTGCCGTCGGCCGGGGTGAGCCGCACCAGGCAGCAGCTGGCGAGCAGCCCGGGGTCGAGGTCGAGGAGCAGCCGGTTGGTGCGGGCGAGGACGCGGTCGGGCGGTTCGCCGCCGCTGGCGAAGGCGCGGACGGCGCTGCGCAGCTGGCCCATGGTGGCGGCGGCGGCGACGCTGTGGCCCTCGACGTCGCCGATGACGAGGGTGAGGTCGCCGCTGGTGACGATCGCGTCGTACCAGTCGCCGCCGATCTCCATGCCCTGGGTGCCGGGCAGGTAGCGGGCGGCGGTGCGCACGCCGGGGACGTCGGGCAGCCGGTGCGGCAGCAGGGCCTGCTGGAGGCCGCGGGCGAGGGCGAACTCGGCGTCGTAGAGGCGGGCGCGTTCCAGGGCCTGGGCGATGAAGCCGCCGAGGGCGGTGAGCAGGCCGCGTTCCTCGGTGGTGAAGGGGCGGGGCCGGTCGAAGCCGAGGATGCAGCTGCCGACGGGGTGGCCGGAGGCGATGAGCGGCAGGAAGGCCCAGGCGCCCATCTCGTCGAGGGCGATGCCGGGGTAGGCGGCGGAGAGCTCGTGGACGTCCTCGAAGAAGATCGGGGTGCCGGTGCTGAGCGTCTCGGCGCCGGGGACGCGGGCGCTGATGGGGGTGCCCTCGAAGCGGTCGAGGAACCCGTCGGGGTAGCCGGCCTGGGAGACGAGGTGGAGGCGCTTGTCGCGGACGGCGTAGATGGCGAGCTCCTGGCCGCCGAAGGCCGGGAGGATCTGCTCGGAGACGGCCCGGCAGACGTCGGCGACGCTGGCCGCCTCGGTGAGGGCGCTGGCGAGCTGGAGCAGGTGGTAGGTGTCGCCGAGGCCGGGGCGGACGCCGCGCGGTGGTGCCGGGGGCGCGCCGGCCGTGCCGGGCGGGGCCTCGGCGGCGACGACCCGGCCGGTGACGCCGTGCGCGTCCGGGTAGAGGGAGAAGGCCAGCCAGCCGCCCGGCGGGCGGGTGGCGAGGAATGCGGTGGGCTGCTGGGAGAGCATCGCGGCCCGGTAGCGGTTCTCGTAGAAGGGGTCGGCGAGCCAGGGCATGGCCTCCCAGGGGAGGCGGCCGATCAGTTCCTCGCGCACCGCGCCGAGCAGTGGTTCGACGCCGCGGTTGGCGTAGGTGATGCGGCCGTCGGGGTCGAGCGAGAAGACGCCCTCGCGCAGCCGCTCGACGGCCGCCGCGGCGGCGGTGAGGGTGCGGGTGTCCAGGACGGCGCCGACGAGGTGGGTGCCGTACTCGTCGATGGCCTTCGGCACGCGCGCCCACAGCTCCACGGGGTACGGGCGGCCGTCGCGGCCGAGGACGCGCACCCGGGCGGCCAGGACCTCGCCGTGTTCGAGGGCGAGCTTGGCGGCGGCCCGGAACTCGGGCAGGTCGCCGGGGGCGATCCGGGCGGTGAGCGAGGTGACGCGGCCGTCGAACTCGCCGGGCGCGAAGCCGAAGATCTCCCGGAACTGCTCGTCGGCGGCGAGCGCGCCGGTGACGGTGTTCCAGTCGAACAGGCCCACCCGGGTGGTCGGCACGGACGGCGCGGGCAGCTCCACCACCGGGCTGTCCCCGTTCGGCTCGACGGCCCGCCCGGTCGCCTCCAGCCCGGCGAGCCCGGCCGCCAGGCGCTCGGCGACCGACCGCAGCCGGTGCGGCGCGCCCGGCGGCACCCCGTCGTCGGAGGCCGCCCACAGCACGCTGAGCACGCCGAACCGGTCCTCGCCCGCCGTCACCGGCACGCACGCGGAGGCGAAGTCGTACGGCATGCCGACCGCGAGCTGCGGGAAGCGCCGCATGGTGTCCTCGCTGTCGGCGAGGGTGATCGTCCGCCCGGTGCGGAAGCTGACCGCCACCGGCAGCGGCCCGGCCGCCGCGACCCGCCGGAACGGGCTCATGATCGACAGCGGCACCCCGGCGATCGTGCACAGCACCAGCGACCGCCGGTCCCGCGAGCGCAGGTGCACCATCGCCCCGTACGCCCCCGTCCCGCCGAGCACCGCCCGGACGGCGTCCGCCAGCAGGGCGTCCCGTTCGTGCGCCGCCCCGGCGGCGGCATCGGGCTCGCGGGGACGGTGCGGCCCGTTCGGACCGCCGGGCTCACCCTGGCGCATGCTCTTTTGCTACGCCGGGCCCCGAACGCTGTCAAGGCGAGCCCCACCCGGCCCACCGGCCCCGCGCGCCCCGCCCGTCACTGCCGGTGGCCACCGATCTGCGGGAGCCGTTGCCGTCCCGGGTCTCTCTGTTACGCCTCCGGGACACATATATACGAACCGGTTCTCCGGACCGGGGCGTCCTCTCGGCTGATCGGGCGCACGACCGGGTGGCGTCCGCGGAACGTAGGGGTGGACCATGCGGGTTGGCAAGGGAGTGGCGGTCGCGGCGACGGTGCTGGCGCTGGGGCTCGGGGCGGCGGCGTGCAACGACGACGCGGCGTCGACGGCCGCCGCGCCGACAGCGGCGGCAACGGCCGCGGCGACGGGAGGTGCCACCACCCCGGCGCCGTCCAAGAGCGCCCCCGCTCCCGCGTCCCCCGGCAAGGCCTCCACCCGCTGCCACACCGCCGACCTCAAGGCCGACGTCCAACTGCAGCCGGACTTCCCCGGGTCCGCGATGGTGCTGCTCACCAACAAGGGCTCCCGCACCTGCACGGTGAACGGCTACCTCGGCTACGGCGGCCTCGGCGCGGACAACAGCCCGATCGTGACCGGCAGTTCGCGCGTCGCCCACCCCGGGGCGCCGGTCGAGGCCGACCTCAAGCCGGGCGCCACGGCCTTCTCCGGCCTCAAATGGGCGTCCTGCGACAAGGCCGACCCGAAGTGCAAGGTCCTGGCCGGCATCACCGTCACCCCTCCGGACGAGACCACCCAGCTCACCGCGAACGTCATCGGCACCGACGGCAAGCCGGTCACCCAACTGACCGTCTCCGCCGCCGGTTTCACGGTCGGCTCGCTCCAACCCTCCAACCAGGGCGTGGTCTTCGCCTCCTGATGCGAGGCGGACGGACCGGGCACACCTACCCGACGCACTGGCCGGAGGTGCACCCGCCCACCAGCTCAAGGGTGTACATGATGACCGTCTGCCCCTCCGAACAGCTGCTGCCGTAGCAGTAGTCGAGCTGGTGCCGGCCTTCGCCCTCCTGGAGGGGATCGACGGTCCGGGTGCCCACGGCCACCCGGTCGTCGCCGGAGACGTAGTCGTAGTCCCACAGGTCCGCCGTGACGACGAACACCTTGCCGGTGGCACCGTTCGTCGGGAACAGCTTCTCGTCCCACATCTTCCACCGGTTCGCCGAGGCGATGTCGAGGGGACCGCTGGGCACCCAGACCGCGTCCGAACGGGACCGGCTCCACAGGTACTGGTCGTCGAAGACCACGTCCCCGTAGAGCTCGCCGCCGCCGGAGTCGCCGCCGTTGCGGACGTCGATGCCGTTGATCGTCATCCGCCAGACCTCGGTGCCGCAGCCGTCCGCGGCGGTGGCGGAGCCGGCGGGCGTCAGCGCCAGCCCCAGGGCCAGGGCGCCCGCCGCGAGGACGGAACGTGAAGTGGGCACGGGCACTCCTCGGGTTCAGCCGAACTGGAAGCGGACCGGGAGGTGGTCCGACTGGCCGGCGCTGCGCCGCGCGTCGGTGAAGACCGCGCGGAGGACCAGCCGGGTCAGGAGGGCGGCGGCGACCACCGCGTAGTCGATCACCGCGTTGCTCTGGGGACGGGTGACCTCGCTCGGCGCGACCTCGCTCGTCCGGGAACCGGCGGTGGCCCAGCCGTTCGGGATCCGGTTCCAGTCGCCGGCGGCGACCCACGGGTACGGCCCGGCCCCCGCGACGGCGCACTCGACGGCCTGCACGATGCGCGGGCCGTCCCAGCCGCCGCGTCCGCCGCCGCCCGTCTGCGGCTGGGCCGAGGCGTGCACGGTGAACACCCAGGCGTCGATGCCCTGGGGCAGGATGCCGAGCGCGGGCCGGACGGAGGCGTTCGCGGGGTCCTGGGCGACGAGGACGTCCCGGGCGCGGCGCGCCTCCGGCACGACCAGCGCCATGTTGACGCGACCGCCGTTGGGGTCGGTCTCCGTCCAGTAGATGAAGTAGTCGCGGCCCCGGCTGCTACTGCCGACGCGCCAGCGGAACTCCCGCACGGTGTACCCGTTCCGGTTCCACGTGCGCTCCGGCGTGGTCCCGGCGGCCGGGGGCCGGCCGGCCTCCTGGAGGGCGACGACGTCGGAGTTCTGGGCCAGCGGCGCCACGTCCTGGGTCCACTTGCACTCCCCGCCGGCCGTCGAGCCCTGCATGTTCCAGGTCTCCACCGTGAAGGGCGGCAGCGCCCTGGTGGAGCGGACGACGGACCGGGACGACGAGGCGGCGGGAAGCGGTTCGGTGCGCGCCTGCGCGAAGGCCGCCCCGGCCGGCCCTGCGGCGACCGTCACGCACACGCTCACGACGAGGGCCCAGCGACGGGCAAGGGGGAACGCCATCGACTCCGCGGCCCTCTCCGGGAGCCGGCGCTCCCACGGGGTCGACCGTAGAACGGACGGCGGGAGCGGACACCCGGGGAGGGCCACAGGTGTGACACCGGGCCGCGGCCTCGGAGTGGGCCGGACGGTGAGCCTCAGTCACCTGCGTGACCGACGGCCGCCGAGCGGAAGGCGTTCAGTCGTCGCCCCGGCGGAGGAGGCCGCTACCGCTCGATCTCCCGCTTGAGGATCTTGCCGGTCGGCCCCTTCGGCAGGGCCTCGACGATCCGTACCTCGCGCGGGTACTTGTAGGGCGCGACGCGCTCCTTGACGAAGGCGCGCAGCTCGTCCGGTTCGGCGGTGGACCCCGGCTTGAGGGCGACCACGGCGGCGACCTCCTCGCCGAGGACCGGGTGCGGGACGCCGATCACGGCCGCCTCCGCGACGGCCGGGTGCTCGTAGAGGACCTCCTCGACCTCCCGCGGGTAGACGTTGAAGCCGGCGCGGATGATCAGGTCCTTCATGCGGTCCACGATCCGGAAGTGGCCGTCGGGATCCCTGACGCCCACGTCGCCGGTGCGCAGCCAGCCGTCCGGGATCGCGGCGGCGGTGGCCTCGGGGTTCCGCCAGTACCCCTTCATCAGGTTGTGCCCGCGGATGGCGACCTCCCCCGGCTGCCCGTCGGGCAGCTCACGGCCGTGCTCGTCGACGATCCGCAGCTCGACGCCCTCGATCGGTGTGCCGACGGTGCCGGGCCTGCGGGGCCGGTCGGGGTGGTTGAAGCAGGCGACGGGGGAGGTCTCGGACAGCCCGTAGCCCTCCAGGAGGGTGCAGGCGAAGGTCTCCTCGAACGCGCGCAGGACCTCGACCGGCAGGGCCGCGCCGCCCGAGATGCAGACCCGCAGCGACTCGGCACGCGTGCGGTCGTCGGCGGCACCGGAGGCGGCGAGCAGTGCGCTGTACATGGTGGGCACGCCGAGGAACGCGGTGACGCCGTCCCGCTCGATGATCTCCAGTGCCCTTGCGGCGTCGAAGCGCGGCAGCAGGGTCGTGCAGGCGCCGGCGGCGACGGCGCAGTCCAGTCCGACCATCTGGCCGAAGGCGTGGAACAGCGGCAGACCGCCGAAGACCACGTCGCGCTCGGTCAGTTGGAGGATGGTGCCGCGGGTGACCTCGACATTGCGGGCGATGCCGTGGTGCGTGAGCTCGGCGCCCTTGGGCCGGCCGGTTGTCCCGGAGGTGTAGAGGATCACGGCGGTGTCGGACGGCTCGCGCTCGACCAACTCCAGCTCGGGGTCTTCGAGTCGACCGCCGCCGGGGAGCCCGTCCGCGCCGACCGTCAGGGCCGTCACCCCGGCCGCCCGCGCGCCGGTCAGCGCCTCGTCGGCGCCGTCCCGCCAGGCCAGCAGCAGGGCCGCATCCGCGTCGGCGAGGTGGTACTCGACCTCGCGCGCCCGCAGCAGCGGGTTGAGCGGCACGACGACCGCGCCGGCCCACAGGATCCCGAAGTACAGCACGGCGAAGACCGGGACGTTGGGCACCAGCAGGCCGACCCGGTCCCCGGGCCGCACGCCGGCACGGCGCAGGAGGGCGGCCGTCCGGGCCGCGGCGTCCGCGAGTCCGCCGTAGTCGAGGACGGCGTCGTCGAGCCGCACGGCCGGGCGGCGGGGGAAGCGGGCGGCCGAATCGGCGAGGATCGCGGCGAGGTTGACCCCGGGACGGCTCACGTGCGGCTCCTTCGAAGCCCTCGGCAGGCGGCCGCGCCGCTGTCCGAGGCGCGCTTCGAGCTACCGTGGCCGCCCCGCCACCCGTTGTCAACAGATCGTCCCGGCCCCGTCACCCACGGGAACGACGGACGCCCGGACCGCCGCGGCCGGGCGGGGGCGCCGGGGCGGCCGGGGCGGGCGCGAGGCCCGCAGAGGCGGGCGAGGCGTGGAGA
>NZ_JBHWGV010000046.1:12530-46566 GCF_042732955.1 Kitasatospora sp. NPDC059747
TGGGGGGCGTGCCCCCGCCCCCCCCCGACCTCTCTATGACCCCCCCCGCCCCCGCCCCCCCCCCCCCCCCCCCCCCCCCCCCCCGCCCCCCCGCGCCCCCCCCCCCGCGCCGGTGGCCGACGGGGCCGGCCGAGTGCCGATCAGTCGGTCAGTCGGTCAGGAGCGGCATCAACGCGGCTTCTTGAAGCCGAGCGTCGTCGCGTCCTTCTTGGTGTAGATGGTGCCGTCCGTGTCCTTGCCGAAGTCGCCGACCTGGGCGGCCATGGGCGGGGTGTAACGCCGGGGCAGCTGCTGGTTCTTGGTCACGGTGCTCTCCAATGCGTCGAGAACGAGGCCTGGAACGGCCTCGCTCCATTGGGCCGCCGCCGCGCCATGGTGTCCACACGGATGATCCGTCTCCGGCCATTGCGAGTCGACCACGAATCGATCCCGGGTTCGAAAAGGTGAACTGTAAACAAAATCCCGGCCGATCCACTCGGCTTGAGTCCTGTGCATGACAGGCAGTCGATATGACCGGAGGGGCCCGAGTGAAGCGTGATACTCCCCTTTTCTTCACATCATCACGCCGGAACCACCCCAGGATCGTTGTCATGGAAATGGCGCAAACGAAGGGGAGGTCGACTCGGCCCGGTTGTGCGGCAATTCCGACTGGTGCACCGTTCTCAGGCGAAGCACCGGCGGGGCTTGTTTCCGCCGCGATACCTGGGGGTGAGGCAGGTGCAGTCGCTCAACGACCACCTCGTGGTCTTTCCGGATTCCCCGGGCGGTGCCTGGGCGTACCGTCAGATCGGCGGCGAAGCACCTCGACTGGTGGCCCACGCCTCCGGCCGGCCGTGGCTCGCCGGCTCCTGGGCCCCGGAGGACCTGGTGGTGGCGACCGCGGGCCCCGTCAGCGTGGCCGTGTTCGGGCCGAGCCCGGTCGCACCGGACCGCCTCCAGGCGCTGCTCCCGTCCGTGCGCGACCTGCCGGACCTCGACGCGCTGGCCCGCGCCCTGCCCGGCAACACGCACGTGGTGGCCTCCGTCCACGGGCGCGTGCGGTTCCAGGGCACCGTCACCGGCACCCGCAGCGTGTTCACCGCCGGCCTCGACGGCGTGCCGGTCGCCTGCGACCGGGCCGACGTGCTGGCCGAACTCACCGGCGCGGAACCGGACGAGGACCTGCTCGCGACGACCGTGACGTACGGCATGCTCTTCTCCCCGCTGAGCGAGCGCAGTTGGTGGCGCGGCGTGGAGCAGGTGGCCCCGGACTGCTGCCTCGTCATCCCCGGCGAGGGCCCAGCCCAGCCGGTGCGCTGGTGGCAGCCGCCGGAGCCGGACCTCCCGCTCGCCCGGGGCGCCACCGTGGTGCGCGACAAGCTGCGCGAAGCCGTGGCCCTGCGGCTGCCCGGCCGGGGCAGGCTCTCCGCCGACCTGTCGGGCGGCATGGACTCCACCTCCCTGTGCTTCCTCGCCGCCGAGCACGCGCCCGAACTCCTCACCTTCTGCTGGACCGGCGGCAGCGCGATCAACGACGACCCCCTGTACGCCGGCCGGGCCGCAGAGCTGCTCACGCGCGCCGAGCACCTGACCGTCCCGGACACCGACGCCCCGCCCGTGTTCTCCCCTCCCTACTGGGCGACCGACACGGAGGCCCCGCGGGCCACCAGCCGGGGGATGAACGCGATCCGCTACGGCATCCGGCACCTGGTCGACCACGGCGCCACCCGGCACCTGGCCGGCCACGGCGCGGACGAGCTGTTCACCGGAGGCGCCGCCTACCTGCACACGCTCGCCCGCCGGCACCCGGTGACGGCCTGGCGTCAGCTGCGCGCCCACCAGGCCCTGAACCGCTGGCCGTTGCTGCCCAGCCTCGCCGGGCTGGTGCGCGGCGGAGACCTCGGCGGGTGGTGGCGACAGAGCGCCGACGACCTCGCCCGCACCTCGCCGCTCCCCCGGACCCCGTCCCTCGGCTGGGGCGAGCGGATCCCGGCCACCCCGTGGGCGACCGGCGACGCGGTGCGGGCCACCCAGGCCGTCTTCCGCCGCGTGGCGGACCAGGCCTCCCCGCTCGCGCAGGACCGGGGCCAGCACGAAGCCCTCACCGCCCTGCGCAGCGCCGGTCCCGTACTCCGGCTGATCCACCGCGAATACGCCGCCGAAGGGCTCGCACTGGAACTGCCCTACCTGGACGACCGGGTGGTCGAGGCCGTGCTGTCGATCGTCCCCCACGAGCGCTACAGCCCCTGGCGGTTCAAGCCGGTGCTGGCCACCGCGATGCAGGGGCTCGTGCCCGACCTGATCCTCGACCGGACGACCAAGGGCGACTGCGAGGAGCCCGTCGACCGCGCCCTGCAGGACCACGTCCCCGACCTGCTCGACCTGTTCGCGGACTCGCACCTGGCGCGCCGCGGCCTGGTCGACGTCGACCGGCTGCGCACCACGCTCGTCACGCCGCCGCGCACCGCCGACGTCTGGTCCGCCCAACTGGAGGCGACGATCGGCGCCGAACTGTGGCTGCGGGAGATCGAGTCCCGCCCCGCCGTCAAGCCGGCCCTCGCCGGCCTCCGTGCCACCGAACGTGAGGAAACCCCGTGACCAGTCCGCCCTGCGCACTCCAGCCCCGCACCCGGCTGCCCCTGCACCGGCGGCTGCTCCCGCTCGCCGCCGTCGCCGTCGCCCGCCCGCTGGCCGGACTGCAGCCCCGGTACCTGCGCCCGGTCCTCACGGCGCTGAGCACCGGCGCCCGTCCCGGCACCGCCGCCCAGGCGTCCGCGGCCCGCGCCGCGGTCGTCGCCGTCAGCCTGCGCTGCGCCGTCCACAACTGCCTGCAACGGTCGATCGCCACGGCCGTGCTCTGCCGGTTCGGCGGCACCTGGCCCACCTGGCAGGCCGGCGTGCGCACCACACCGTTCGCCGCCCACGCCTGGGTCGAGGCGGAGGGCCGGGTCATCGACGAGCCCTACCCCGACGGCTACTTCCGGCCGCTGGTCACCGTCGCCCCCAAACAGCGGTCGCAGCCCTCCCAGCCTTCGCCGCCCTCCCAGCCTTCGCCGCCCTCGCAGCCCGCACGCACTGCATGACCACCCCGCGCACCCCCGTCCGGAGGGACCCATGACGCTCCGCCTGACCACCCACACCGTGTCCACCGACACGCACGACGGCGCCGTGCTGCTGAACGAGCGCACCGGGCACTACTGGCAGCTCAACCAGACCGGCGCGTACGCCCTGCAACGCCTGCTGAACGGCCACACCGTGGACCAGGTCGCCGACGAGTTCGTGGCCCACTTCGGCATCGCACCGGCCGAGGCGCGGCAGGACCTCACCGCGATGACCGAACGGCTCCGCTCCTCCGGGCTGGTGGAGGCCGCCTGACCCCCTCGGGCCGCCACCTCGAATGGAGCCGCACACACGATGCTTCGCCAGCTATGGACCCTGACCCGGGGCCAGCGCCGCGCCCTCGGCGCCGCCCTGCTCCTCACCCTGACCGCCGCCGCCGTGGGCGTCGGCCAGCCCCTGGCGGCCAAGGGCGTGGTCGACGCGCTCACCGCGCACCGGCCGCTCCTGCTGCCCGTCACCGTCCTCGTCGTGCTGCTGCTCGCCCAGGCACTCATCGGCGCCGTCGCGACCTTCCTCCTGGAACGCACCGGCGAGCGGTTCGTCCTCGGCATGCGGACCGGACTGGTCTCGCACCTGCTGCGGATCCGCATGGCGGCCTTCGACCGCCTGCGCGTCGGCGACCTCATGGCCCGCGCCTCGACCGACGTGGTCGTCCTGCGCGAGGCGCTGACGCACGTCTCCGTGCAGATCGCCACCAACCTGTGCGTCGCGCTGGGCAGCGTCGCGGCGATGTTCGTGCTGGACCCGGTGCTGATGCTGCTCATCCTCGGCGTGCTGCTCGCGTGCGGCCTCGTGATCAACCGGCTGTCGGCGGAGATCGGCCGCTCCTCGACGCAGGTGCAGACCGCCGTCGGCGCGATCTCGGCCGGGCTGGAGCGGGCCCTGTCCGCCCTGCGGACCGTCCGGGCCAACCGCGCCGAACGACGGGAGATCGACCGCCTCGGCACCCTCGCCCACGAGGCCTACCACGCGGCGGTGCGCGGCGCCCGGCTCACGGCCGTCATCGCCCCCACCGCCCAACTGGCCATCAACGCCGCCTTCGTCCTGGTCCTGCTGCTCGGTGCGGCCCGCGTCGACCAGGGGGCCCTCTCGCTCGGCGCCCTCGTGGCCATGCTGCTGTACGCGACCCAGCTCACCGGGCCCGTCACGGAACTGATGGAGGGCGTGGCCTCGGTACACCGCGCCAAGGGCTCCGCCGAACGCGTCCAGGAGGTCTACGAGCTCCCCACCGAGGACGCCACCGGATCGCGCTCCGTCTCCCAACAGTCGACCACCGCACCATCGTTGGAGATCAGCGACCTGCGCTTCGGCTACGACCCCGACGCACCCGTCCTCCGGGGGCTCTCCCTCACCGTCCCCCGGAACGCGCTCGTCGCCCTCGTCGGCCCGTCCGGAGCCGGCAAGTCCACCACCTTCGCGCTGATCAACCGCTTCTACGACCCGTGGAGCGGCGGCATCCGCCTCGACGGCCACCCGGCGGACGAACTCGGCCTCCACGAGTGGCGCTCACGGATCGGCTGGGTCGAACAGGACTGCCCGGTCCTGCACGGCACCCTGCGCGACAACCTCCGCTACGCCGCCCCGGACGCCACCGACGACAGGCTGTGGGAGGTCCTCGACCTCGTCAACCTCGCCGCCAAGGTGCGCGCCCTGCCCGCCGGGCTCGACACCGAGGCCGGCGAACACGGCGCCCGCCTCTCCAGCGGCGAACGCCAGCGCATCGCCATCGCCCGAGCCGTCCTGGCCCGCCCGGCCCTCCTCCTGCTGGACGAGCCCACCGCCCACCTCGACCCCGCCAACGAGGCCGCCCTGACCGTCAACCTGCACGACCTCCGCAAGGAGTGTGCCCTCCTCGTCATCGCCCACCGCATGTCCACGATCGAGTCGGCCGACACCGTCGTCATGCTCTCCAACGGCACCACCACCGCCACCGGCCCCTACCCCGATCTCCTCCGCACCCACCCCGGCTTCCAACGCCTCTGCGGCCTCTGACCCCCGCGGATCACAGCGCAGATCACAGCGAGGACAGGTCGATCTCCACCGGGTACGGCGCCGTCGCCTTGACCAGGCCGGTGAAGACCTCACCCACCCGGTAGCACCGGCTCGCCGGGTCGAGGACGTACGTGTGGACGATCGGGACGACGCCCACGGCCTGCTCGATCCGCCAGTAGAACGGGATGCCGGCCGTGGCGTACTGGTCCAGCTTGACCACCCGGTCGGTGGTCTCCGAGCCCGGCGACACGACCTCGGCGAGCAGCAGCACGTCCGCCGGTCTGGTCGGCGACTCGTCGATCGTCTCCGCGCGGTAGACCACGACGTCCGGGCGGCGGTTGTTGAGCGGCACGTCCTGGAGGCGGACGTCGAAGTCCGTGTCGGCGTTCCACTCGCTCCCCCCGGCCGCGTCCAGCGCGTTCGCCAGCAGCCGGGCCAGGCGGTTGTGCCGCTTGGAAGCGACGGGGCGAACGAGGACCGTGCCGTCGACGATCTCGATGCCCGCGCACTTGGCCGCGCACCAGGAGTCGTACTGCTCGCTGGTGACCCGCGGGCCCGCTTCCCTCATGCGCCACAGCCTAGGCTTCCGGCCCCTCGGAACCGGACGGTTCGAGGGCTGTTCGATATCCTCCCGGTGATCGGCAGCGCGATGGCTGCCCCAGGGGGAATGGGTGGCCAGGATGCGGTCGTCGTCGTCCGAGCGCGAGGTTCCGGGGGCGGCGTGGCAGTGGGACGGGGAGGACGGCGGCGACGCGGGCGGGGCGCTCGGGGATGTCGTCGGCGGGGGCGGCGACGGGCCGCGGATGAGCCGGCGCGGGCTGCTGGTCGGGGCCGGGGTGCTGGCCGCCGGCGGGGCCGCGTGGGCGTTCGGCCGCTCCCGGGAGGAGCGGCCGGCCCCGCGACCGGCACCGCCGGCCCCCGTCGCCGTCTCGGGGCCGACGCCGGTGTGGACGTACCGCGGGCCCGAGGCCATGACGCCCGAGCGGCTCACCACCCGGCCGAACCTGCCGGTGTACGTCACCAGCGCCGGCCTCCAGCTGCTCGACCCGGCGACCGGCTCGCCGACCCGGCTGCTGCGCCTCGCGCCCCCGGAGCGGCAGTTCGGCGACGATGCGACCGCCGCCCGCGTGGTGATCAGCGGCGACCGCGTGTTCACCACCTCCCAGGGCCACATCGACGGCCGCCACCTCGCCGACCCCGCCGCCGACCTCACCGTCGCCCTGCCGGAGGCCGTCACCGACGACGTCGTCCTCGCCGGCTGCGACGGCACGGCCCTCTACGGGACGGCCTACGCCCTGCCCACCCGGAACGACAAGGTCCCGGCGCAGAAGGCGTTCGCGGTGCGCATCACGGACAGCACGCTGCTGTGGTCCTCCCCCGCCGACCTAGGCGAGCGGCTGCTCGCCCCCTCGACCGGCCCTACCGGCCCCACCGGCACCATCGCCTCCGTCCGCACCCGCGAGGGCCGCACCGAGCTGGTCGTCCGGGACGCCGCGACCGGCCGGCAGCGCTGGACGGCTCCCGGCAACGAGAACCTCCGCTGGTGCGCGATCGGACGGCGCGCCGTCCACGTCCCCGACGGCACCGGCGGCCTGCGTGCCCTCGACCTCGCCACCGGCGCCGAACTCTGGACGCTGCCGCCCGCCCGGGGCGAGAACTGGCGGGCGATGCCCCCGCTGACCGCGGGCGCCGCGGTCTTCCTCCCGCGCGACAACGGCGTGGTCACCGCGCACACCGAGGCCGGCCCGGACGCGCTCTGGTCGCTCCGGCTGCCGTTCCTGCTGGATGCCCGCAGCCATCCGATGCTGGTCAACGACGTCCTCTACGTCCCCGGCCCGGCCGGCGGCGGCGTGTGCGCGGTCGACGCCGCGACGGGCCGCCTGCTCTGGACCTTCCGGGACTCCGGCCCCGGCAAGGACGTCTGGTCACTCGCCGCCGACGGCAACTGCCTGTACGCGGGCCACGACGACGTCCTGCACGCCCTCCCGCTGGCCACGGTCTAGGAGGCCCCGGTGCGGGTGCGCCCGATCTCCCCCGACCTGCTCGCCGAGCACCTCGCCGAGCGGATCTCCGCGCTGCCCGGCGCCGGGCAGCAGTGGCTGCGGGTCGCCGTCGACGGCGCGCCCGCCGCCCGCCCCGGGGGCCTCGCCGACGCCCTGGTCGAGCCGCTGCGGCTGCGCGGCCGCCCCGCCCTGCGGGTGGCGGCGGACGGCTTCCTGCGCCCGGCGTCGATCCGCCTGGAGTACGGCAAGCGGGACGCCGACGCCTTCCACGACCTCTGGCTCGACGACGGCGCGCTGGCGCGCGAGGTGCTCGACCCGCTGGAGCCGGGCGGCACCGGCCGCGTCCTGCCGTCCCTGTGGGATCCGGTGACGGACCGCGCCACCCGTGCCCCGTACAGCCAACTGCCGCCCGGCGGCGTGCTGTTGCTCGACGGCGCGCTGCTGCTCGGCCGCTGGCTGCCGCTGGAGCTGACCGTCCACCTCGCCCTCACCCCGGCCGCGCTCGCCCGCCGCACGCCCGAGGACGAACGGTGGACGCTGCCCGCCTTCGCCCGCTACGAGGCCGAGACCGTGCCGTCCGAGGCCGCCGACGTCGTCGTCCGCGTCGACGACCCGCGCCACCCGGCCCTGGTCGAACGCGACTGATCCCCCCGGGGTGGCCTCAGCGCCGCCCCGCCGTGCGCGGCCCGGCGCCGCGGACCTCCGGCGCGGGCCCGCGCTGGCAGTACGGGCACCAGTACGCCACCCGGTCCTGCGGCGGAGTGCCCTGGCGGGCGGTCAGGACGAGGGTGCCGCAGCGGGGGCAGGGGCGGCCCGCCCGGCCGTAGACCCAGTGCTGGTGGCCGCGCCGGGTGTCGCCGGTGGTGACGTGGCCGGGGCGCAGCTTGTTGGCGTCGAGGAGTTCGCGGGCCCGCCCGACGAGCCGGCCGGGGTCGCGCAGTTCGCCGACCGGGGTCCAGGGGGTGACGCCGGCGAGGTAGCTGAGCTCGTTGGCGTAGACGTTGCCGATGCCGGCGAGGTTGCGCTGGTCGAGGAGGGCCTCGGCGAGCGGGCGGGCGGGGTGGGCGAGCAGGCGGCGGAGGGCCTCGACCGGGTCCCAGTCGGCGCCGAGGAGGTCGGGGCCGAGGTGGCCGACGGCGCGTTCCTCGTCGGCGGTGCGCAGCAGTTCGACGACGGGCAGCCGGTAGCCGACGGCGGTGCCGCGTTCGGTGGCGAGGACGGCGCGGATCTGCCAGGCGGGGCCACCGGCCCAGCCTTCGCCGGGGCGGTAGGTCTCCCAGCGGCCGTCCATGCGCAGGTGGGTGTGGAGGGTGAGGCCGCCTTCGAGGCGGGTGAGGAGGTGCTTGCCGCGCGGGGCGACCTCCAGGACCCAGCGGCCGGCGAGCGCGGCGGTGGCGTGGGCGGGGACGCGCAGGTCGGCGGCGGTGAGCTGCACGCCGGCGAGCGTGTCGCGCAGCCGGGCCGCCGCGCGGTAGACGGAGTCACCTTCTGGCATGACTCCATCCTGCCCCGCGCAGCGGCCCGGTGCGGCACTCGCGTCACTCGCCGGGGAAGGCCACCTGTCCCTCGCGGACGACCACGATCGGGCAGGGCGCGTGCTCGGTGAGGTGCCGGCTGACGGAGCCGAGGAGCACGCCCGAGAAGCCGCCGAGGCCGCGGCTGCCGACGACGAGGAGCGCGGCGCCGTGGGCCGCCTGGAGCAGTGCGCCGGCGGCGTTGCCCGGCATGACGCTCTGGTTGACCGGGACGCCGGGGGCGTCCCCGGCCACCTTGGCGACGGATTCGGCGAGGGTCCGCCCGGCGAGGTCCTCGGGGTTGAACCCGTCGGGCGCTCCCGCGCCGCCCCAGCCGTAGAACGCGGGGTACTCCCAGGCGGTGATCGCGTGGACGCTGCCGCCGACGGCCCGCGCGTAGTCGAGGGCCCACTGCAGGGCCTGCTCGGAGGCGGGCGATCCGTCCACGCCGACGACGGTCCGGGGCATGGTGGTCATGGCACTGCTCCTTTCGGGTGAGTCGATCCGTTGGTCATCTCCGGTAAGCGGTCCACGAGTTGGCCATCCGCTGGACCTGGCCCGGGGTGAACTGGGTCATGCAGGAGTCGTAGCTGTAGTCCATGAAGTTGTGGATCGGGTCGAGGACCGTCGTGGAGCAGGTGTGCCGCCCCTCGGGGCAGCCGTAGCCGGGGCTGCGCTCGGGCGGGGTGTCGTCGACGTAGTCGCCGGGGGGCAGGCAGCCGCCCTGGAAGGTGTGGAAGAGGCCGAGCCAGTGGCCGGTCTCGTGGGTGGCGGTGTTGCCCTCGTTGTAGTCGGTGGCGGAGCCGCCGGGCAGGGAGGCGTCGAGCACGACGACGCCGTCGTCGGCCGGGTCGGAGCGGTAGGCGTCGGGGAAGGTCGCCCAGCCGAGCAGGGACTGGCCGAGGTTGGCGGTGTAGAGGTTGAGGGTGCCGGCGCCGCCCTTGCGCAGCTGCTTCTTCATGTCGCGCTCGGCGCGGGAGCCGGGCGTCATGCCCGTGTACCAGCCAGCCTTGTCGGTGTAGTCGGTGCCGGCGAGCGCGAACCGGAAGCCGGTCGGGGTGTTGCCGTCGCCCTGGCCGCCGTAGGTGGCGTTGAGGTGGTCGATCTGGGCGGCGACGGTGGCGTCGGAGAGGCGGCCGGCGTCGCCGGAGTGGATCACGTGGACGTAGACCGGGATCGTCGTCGCGGTGTCGCCGAAGGCGTGCGCGTTGACGTGTCCGGAGAGGCGCGAGCGGAGGTCGTCGTCCATGGCCCGGGCCCGGGCGGGGGTGACGGAGTTCGGGTCCTGCCCGCTCTCGCCCGTAGCGGGTCGGCGGGCGGCGGCGTCCGTACCGTCGCACACGGCGGCGGGGGCGGCGGCGGCCACCGGGACGGCGTGCCGGGCGGGGGCCCCGAGCTGGCCGAGGCCGGCCGCCGCGACGAGCGCGGCGGCACAGGGGAACAGGCGGAGGGCACGCGAGCGCACCCGGGAGGAACGGCGCATCTGCGCTCCTGGCGGGGTGGATTGACGGGGCGTCGGCTGCGACGGCCGGTGCGGCCGCGCGCGGACTCGCCGAGACTACGACGCCACGAAGTCGATCTCCCGCAGGGCGCGCGCGGCGGCCCGGTCGAGTACCACGGCCGACGCACACCCGGCCGGCGGCTCCCCCGAGCCGGCGAGGGCGCCGTACAGGCGGCGGGCGGCGGCCCGGTGCCGCGCGAAGGCGTAGCGGGAGACGGTCCGCCCGCGGAGCCGCTGGCCGTCGAGCGCGCTGTCGGCGTCGGCGTCGAGGAGCAGCAGGTGCACGCGTCGCCCCTGCCGTCCGGCGGCGGTGGTCAGCCAGGACCGCACCCAGGGCAGTGCGCCGCAGTCGTGCACGGCGAGCGGCCCGCCGTCGAGCACGGCCCGGCGCAGCCGCCGGTAGTGGGCGAGCCGGACGAGCGGGCGGTACACGGCGTACGGGACGAAGGCGGGCAGGCGGGCCGCGTACTCCTCGCGGACCTGCTGGGAGTCGACCAGCGCGGCGCGGATGCTGTGCCGCATGAGGGTGCTCTTGCCGCTGCCCGGCAGGCCGGAGACGACCAGGAGGTCGCCCGCCGGGTAGTGCAGCGCCGCCGGGGCGGGGGCGCAGCGCAGGTCGTGCAGCCCGTGCGGGCGCAGCGCCCCGGGGGCGCGCCGAGGCGGCGGCACCGGGGGCGCCGCCGCCTCCACCGTTCGCGTCCTGGTCACCTGGCCTCCCCTTGCCGTTCCTCCCCCTGGAGCATCGCGTATGACCAAGACGGAGTAAAGAGGCGTGGTCAGGCCGGGTGCCGGGCGGACGGTCAGCCCAGCTGCGGGGCGACGGTGCCCGCGATGAGCTCCAAGTGGTCGAGGTCGTGCAGGTCGAGTATCTGGAGGTAGATCCGCTGCGTGCCGACGGCGGCGTACCGGCCGATCTTCTCCGCGACCTCCGCCGGGGTGCCGGCCAGGCCGTTCTCCTTCAGCTCGCCGACCTCCCGGCCGATGGCGGCAGCCCGCCGGGCCACCTCGGCGTCGTCGCGGCCGACGCAGGCGACCAGCGCCGCCGAGTACACGAGGTCGTCGGCCCCGCGGCCCGCCTGCTCGACGGCGGTGCGCACCCGGCCGAACTGCGCCGCGGTGTCCTCGACCGAGGCGAACGGCAGGTTGAACTCGTCCGCGAAGCGCGCGGCCAGCGCCGGGGTGCGCTTCGGGCCGTGGCCGCCGACCAGCACCGGGACGCGCTCCTGCGCGGGCTTGGGCAGCGCGGGCGAGTCGGTGAGGGTGTAATACTCGCCGGCGAAGTCGAAGGTGTCGCCGGGCTTGGTGTTCCACAGCCCGGTGATGATCGCCAGCTGCTCCTCCAGCCGCCCGAACTTCTCCTTCGGGAACGGGATGCCGTAGGCGCGGTGCTCGGCCTCGTACCAGCCGGCGCCGAGGCCGAACTCGACCCGGCCGCCGCTCATCGCGTCGACCTGGGCGACCTGGATCGCGGTGACGCCGGGCAGCCGGAAGGTGGCGGCGGTCATCAGCGTGCCCAGGCGGATGGTGCGGGTGTCGCGGGCGAGGCCGGCCAGGGTGATCCAGGCGTCGGTGGGGCCGGGCAGGCCGTCCACCCCGCCCATCCTCAGGTAGTGGTCGGAGCGGAAGAAGGCGCTGAACGCGCCCAGGTCCTCGGCGGTGCGGGCGACCGCCAGCAGCGTCTCGTAGCTCGCGCCCTGCTGGGGCTCGGTGAAGATGCGAAGATCCATGCCGGCCATTCTGGTACGGACGGCCGGCCGGTCACGCGACAGAACCGGCCAATGCACAGGGTGTTCCCTTGGGCGCCCCAAGGTGGCCAAGGTCTCAGCACGGAACCGTCACGAGCCGCCGTGCCCGGCCGCCGGTTCCCCTACCGTGGACGGATGTTCGCCACCTCCGACGAGTCCTTCGGCCGCTCCCCCGACGAGCCGGCCGGCTGCCCGCTGCCGGGCATCGTCGCGGCCTTCACGCCGCGGCTGGCCGAGTTCGCGTTCGAGCCCGGCTTCGTCGCGTCGGTCGACCAGCACGCCGCCGAGCTGCGCGAGCTCCTGTACGCCCAGGGGCCGGAGCTGCTGCCCCGGCCCCTGGACCGCGAGGAACTGGCGGACTACGCGCTCGGCTTCCTCGACGCGCTCGCCGAGATCGGCTGGCGGGAGCCGGTCGGCTACGACTTCGCCGTCGGGCGGCTCACCGCGATCTGCTGGCTGGTGCGCGAGCAGGGGCTCCTGCCGGCCTGACGACGGCTCCTGCCGGCCTCACTGCAGCTCCCGCCCGACTACAGCTCCCGCCCGGGGTCGATGCCCGGGTCGATGCCGGGGCCGCGCGGCCCGGTCTCGGTGGCCGGGCGCACCGGCTGGTTGGCCAGCGCGTCCGAGCGGCCGGCCTGGTAGGCGCTGCCGCGCAGCTTGGCGCTCTCCCGCTCGGCGCCGTCCAGCCAGCGCTCCCAGCGCTGGCGCATCGGCATGATCAGGCCTCCGCCGACGCCCACCACCAGCACACCGGTGATCGTCGCGAGGGCCGCGATCAGCACCGGGCCGGTGATCGCGGTGGCGATGCCGGCCTGGCCGAGCGCGGCGATCACGCCGAGCCCGACGATGAACGCCCAGGCGATCGTGGAGACCGTCCGGCCGTACGCGGCGCCGGAGAGCGCGTTGCCCACGATGTCGCGCACCGCGTTGGCGATGGCCATCGCGACGACGACGATCACGACCGCGACGATGCCCTTGGGCAGCCACGCGACGATGCTGTGGATCATCACGCTGATCGGGTTGGGGCCGAAGACCCCGAACGCGAGCTGCAGGGCCATCAGCAGGACCGCGTAGTAGACGATCTTGCAGACGATGCCCGTCATGTCGTAGCTGGAGCCGCTCAGGTAGCGGGCCATCCCGGCCCGCTCGGCGATCCGCTCGGACCCGAGCCGGCGCAGCACGCGGTCGAGCACCTTGGCGATGGCCTTCGCCACGAACCAGCCGATGACCAGGATCGCCAGGAAGGCGATGAACTGCGGGATGACCTTCGCGATCTTGGACCAGGCCTGGGTGAACCCGGAACCGAAGTCCACGGAGAGGGCGAGCTGCTGAACCACGGAGTCCTCCACTCGGGGACGCGGCGCCACGAGCGGCGCGGAGCGGCCCCTTTTCGTTCCGGATCCCCCACCCTTCGTGGATAGCAGCGCCCGGCCCGGCCCGCGCGCCCCCGCCCGTGCGGCTTGATCCCCCCGGGTGAACCGGGCCCGCACAGGACGCACCGGCGACCGGACGCGTGATCGCGCGTACAGTTGGCGGTCCACGGACGAAGGGCGCGGGGGCTGGGGAGGATACGGGAGTGAGCGGGACGATCAGGACGAGCGCTGGGGACGACACCGCCGACCGGGCGACCTCCCCCAGCGGACCACGGCCCACCGGACCACAGCCCGACGGGCACCGGGCCCTGCACTGGCGCGTCCGGCCCCAGCGGCCCGGCGCCGCCGTCCTCGTGCTCCACGGCGGCGAGGAACGCAACCTCGCCCGGCCCGGCCGCCTCAACCTGCCGCTGCTGCGCATGCACGGCTTCCTCCGCGCGCTGCGCCGCGGCACCGCCGGGGCCGAGATCGCCATCGGCACCGTCCGCTACCGCCACCGCGGCTGGAACGACGAGCGCGCCGACGCCGCCCGGGACGCCCTCGCCGCCCTCGACGAGCTCCGCGAGGAGCTCGGCGGCGTACCGACCGTCCTGGTCGGGCACTCGATGGGCGGCCGGGCGGCGCTGCGCGCGGGCGGCCACCCGAACGTCACCGGGATCGTCGCGCTCGCCCCCTGGTGCCCGGCCGGGGAGCCCTGCGAGCACCTGGCCGGGCGCGACGTGCTGATGCTCCACGGGGACCGCGACACCGTCACCCCGCCCGCCGACACCCACGCCTTCGCCGCCCGCGGCCGCGCCGCCGGCGCCCGCGTCTGCGGCTACACCGTCACCGGCAGCGGCCACGCCATGCTCCAGCGCGTCCCCGACTGGCACCGCGCGGCCACCCACCTCGCCACCGCGATGCTCGGCCTGCGCGACCTGCCCGCCGAGACCGTCTCCGCGCTCGCCCTGCCGCCCGGCTCCCGCGAGGCGCTCACCCTCCCGCTGCCGCGCCAGCCCCGGCGCGTCTGAGAGGGCGCACGGCACTTCATCGGCACTTCAGCGGAACGGACGCACCGGATTCGCCGCGCCCACGGGGCCGTGCTGTGGTTGGCCCCATGCGCACTTCACCACTCCGCCGCGCGGCCCTGACCGTCGCGACCGCCGTCCTCCTCATCACCGCCACCGCCGTCTCCGCCTCGGCCGCCCGCCGTGACGTCACCGCCGAACAGTGCCACGAGGCCGGCGGCCACGTGGAGGGCGTCGGCTACTGCACCGGCGCCGAGGGCGTGGACCAGTGGGGGGCGGACATCGACGGCCAGGGGATCAACTCCCAGCCGAACCTCTACGACCGGTAAAGCCCCCCACCCCACGGGGTCCCCCCGCACCGATCGCCGCTACGCTCTGTGCGCGCCGCGCCGCAGGGCCGGCGGACACGATCACAGCACGGGGGGATCCACCAGATGCGCTACCTGGTCCGCGACCGCATGTTCGCCTTCCACGAGGAGGCCTGGATCGAGACCGAGCACCGGGAGAAGCTCTACCGCGTCAACCGGAAGTTCCTCCGGCTGCGGCGGACCTTCGCCCTGGTCGACACCCGCGGCGAGCACGTCGCGAGCATCGTCCGCAAGGCCTTCACGATCCACCACACCCTCCTCATCAAGCAGGACGGCGCGGTGACGGCCAAGATCAGCAAGAAGATGTTCGCCCTCTTCGGCGACCGCTTCAAGGTGCGCCTCGCCGACGGCCGGCGCCTGCGGATAGCGGGCAACCTGTGGGACCGCGAGTTCGACATCCAGCACGAGGGCACCACCCTCGCGCACATCTCCCGCCGCTGGTTCACGATCCGCGACGCCTACGCCGTCGACGTCCTGTACCCGCAGGACGCGCTCCTCCTGCTCATCCTCGCGGTGTGCGTGGACCACGTCCTCCAGGACGCCAAGGGCGATCAGCTCACCAACCTCTGACCGCCCCGGCGCCGGCCCTCTAGGAGCCCTTGGGGTTGGTGTGGATGACGTTGCCCTTGGGGTCGGTCTCCAGGTAGCCGCCGTCGTAGGCGTCGCTGAAGTAGACCATGATGGTCGGGGTCAGATCCATCATGTCGGGCTTGGCGATCACGTAACGCGACGTGGGCTGGGGGACGTTGAGGGTGTCCTGGGCCTTCTTCAGGACACCCGGGAGCAGGTCCCAGTTGTACTGGCCGAGATCGATGAGCTTGTCGACCGAGGTGATCGAGCCGCTCCCGGCGACGGCCTGCTTCGCGAACTTGCCGTCGCGGTACACGATCCGGTCGTAGCCCTTGGGCTGGCCGGCGACGGGGATCCTCGCGATCGCGTACTCGGGGTAGACGGTCAGGTCCCAGACCATGCCGTTCGGCGCGAACTGGTGCAGGGCGTCCACCACCTTCCGGACACCGTCCGGGGTGAGGAGGTCCACCTTCGCGGCGGGCGTCTCGGGGGCGACGGACGGCAGCGCGAGCCCGGAGGGCAGGGCGACGGCCGGCGTCGAGCCGGCGCCCCCGGAGACCGTCGTGCCGGCCGTGACCGTGGTCGAGGGCGCGGCGGAGCTGCCGTCCTTGTGCAGGTACCAGTTCAGGCCGCCGTAGCCGATCCCGAGGACGACGACGGCCGCCACGGCGAAGGGCGCGAGGCTGCGCCGCGTCGGAGCCGTGACCGGGGTGGGAGCCGTGACCGGGCCCGACGGGACGGCGTCCATCGGCGGCATCGGCGGCGGCCCGGGCCGCAGGTTCGTCGTCTGCACCGTCATCGGCGGGGGCGCCGGGAATTCGTGCTCGGCCGCCGCGAGCATGCGGTCGAACTGCTCGGCGTCCGGGCGCACCGCCGGGTCCTTGGCGAGCACGGCGGACAGCAGCGGCCCGAGCGGGCCGGCCCGGTGCGGGGGCGGGAGCGGCTCGTCCAGGACGGCGGCGAGGGTCGCGAGGGTGCTCGCGCGGCGCAGCGGGTGGTAGCCCTCCAGCGAGACGTACAGCATCATGCCGAGCGACCACAGGTCGGAGGACGGGTTGCCCTCCTGGCCGCGGAGGCGTTCGGGTGCGATGTACTCGGGCGAGCCGATGAGCGCGCCGGTCGCGGTGAGGGCGGTGGCGTCCTGCATCGCGGCGATGCCGAAGTCGGCGAGCACCGGGGTGCCGTCGGGGCGCAGCAGGACGTTGCCGGGCTTGACGTCGCGGTGCTGGATGCCGACGGCGTGGGCGGCGCGCAGCGCGGACAGCACGCCGCGGCCGATCCGCGCGGCCTCGGCGACGCCGAGCGGGCCCTGGCCGAGCCGGTCGGCGAGGCTGCCGCCGGAGACGAGCTCCATGACGAGCCAGGGGTGCGGGTGTTCGGGGGTGTCGACGATGTGGTGGATGACCACGACATTGGGGTGCTGGAGGCGCGCGAGCGACCGCGCCTCGCGCAGGACGCGCTCGCGCAGCTCGCGCGCGGCGGCCGGATCGGCGGCGGCCACGGCCGGGTCCGGCGGCCGGACCTCCTTGAGGACGACCTCGCGTTCCAGGGCGGTGTCGCGGGCGCGCCAGACCAGGCCCATGCCGCCACCGCCGAGCTGCTGGAGCAGTTCGAACCGGCCGTCGATGAGGCGTCTTTCCGCCCCCGGTGCATTCATGGGCGTCATCGTAGGGGGCGGCGGGGACACCTCGTGCACGAGGTGGGGACGACTCGTGGCATGACCGGCACAAGCCGGGGAAATGAGGTGGAGGACCATCAGGGACCGGTCCGTACCCTCACCATGTCGGGATCACCATGAGAAGACTCGCGATACGTCTGCTGTCGCTCGCAACGACCCTGTGCGCACTGGCCGTTGGCCCTCCCCCGGCCGCTTCGGCCGCCGTGGTGCAGGCGCCGGTGGCGCTCACCGGGGCCCAGCTGTCGGCCTCCTGGACGGGGCCGCTGAGCGCCCGGGGGCGGTACGTCGTCGACGCCGGCGGGAACCGGTTCAAGCTGATGTCGGGAAACTGGTCCGGGGCGCAGGGCACTTGGGAGGGCAGTGGGGACCCGAACGACCCCGCGGACAACCAGGCCGGGCAGGTCTCGCACGACATTCCGCTCGGCCTCGACCGGGCGCCCCTGGCGGACATCCTGGCGGGCTTCCACAGCCTCGGGCTGAACAGCGTGCGGCTGCCGTTCGCGGACGCGATGGTCCACGACGGCACGGCCGTCCCGGACGCCGCCGTCGCGGCCAACCCGCAGCTGCGCGGGAGCACGCCCCTCCAGGTGTACGACGCCGTGGTGGCCGCCCTCACGGCGGACGGGTTCGCCGTCGTCCTGAACAACCACACGACCACGTACCGGTTCTGCTGCGGACTGGACGGCAACGAGCGCTGGAACAGCGGCCAGTCGACCCGGCAGTGGGAGGACGACTGGCTGTTCATGGCGAACCGCTACCGCGACAACAAGCGCGTCGTCGGCGCGGACCTGCGCAACGAGGTGCGGCGGGACACCTGGGACGACCCCAACTGGGGCATGGGCGACGCCCACGACGAGTACGCCGCCTTCGAGGAGGCCGGCAACCGGATCCTCCAGGCCGACCCGGACCTGCTGATCATCATGGAGGGCATCAACTGGCAGGGCATCCCGCTCGCGGGCCTGCCGCACGGCCGGCCGATGCTCACACCGGTCGCCACCCTCTCCAACACCCTCGTCGACTCCGGCAAGCTCGTCTACTCGGCGCACTTCTATGCCTACACCGGCCCCGCCAACACCGGCGCGGGCAGCGGTCCCGGCGCCACGAGCGACCCGCGCTACCAGGACTTCACGCCCGAGCAGCTCGCCGCGGCCGTGGACGACGAGGCGCTCTTCGTCACCCGGACCGGGCAGCACTTCACCGCGCCGGTCTGGATCAGCGAGTTCGGCGCGGGCGGGCGCGGCTCGACCGACGCCAAGGAGCACGCCTGGTTCGACACCTTCACCGCGCTCCTCGCCGCCCGCGACGCCGACTTCGCCGTGTGGCCGCTCGTCGGCTGGCACAACAACGGTGTACCGCAGGACAGTTGGGCACTCCTGCACTACGACGCGGCCGGACGGCGGCTGAGCATCGAGGACCCGGGCGACTGGCGCGCCGACGACTGGAACCGGCTGGTCACCGCCCCCTCGTACACCGGGCAGGTGCCGGACGCGCCGCACTGGAACATGCTCGACCTCGACCACGCCGACCAGAACGTCTCCCGGCACATGCTCGCCCTGCCGGACTGGAGCAGCGGCAACCGCAAGGGCGACTGCCCGGACGGACAGCGGCTGATCGGCCTCGGCCGCGGCTCGGGCCGCGGGCTCTGCACGGACGCCGGGCAGCCGGGCACCGGCGCTGGCGAGTGGGTGGCGGTGACCGACGAACGCTACGTCACGGGCGGCGACTGGGCCTCCGGCTACAACAAACTCCAGTGCCCGGACGGGGACTTCGCCGTCGGCTACAGCGTCCGCAACAACGCGATGGCGGCCCTGCTGTGCGCACCGGCCACCGGCCCGCTGCCGACCACCGGACGCGTCCTGTGGTTCGACCACGGCGACAACCGGCCGCCGGCGTCGACCGGTTCGGACTCCGCCGCCGGCGACTGGGCCCCGGGCTCCTACAAGGGCCAGTGCGCGGCCGGCGAGTACGTCGCGGGCGTCGCCATGACCTGGCGCCGGCTGGAGTACGGCGTGCCGGACGCGCTGCTCTGCCACCCGCTGGGCTGAGCCGCTCCCCGGGCCGCCCTCGTGCGGAGGGCGGCCCGACCTCCCTTTCGGGTCGCGGACTTGGTTGATCACCCAGTTCCGGGGCGTTCGCCCTGTGCCGGGCACCAGTAGTCCCTACGATCGGGCCGTTGCTTCAATCGGTCCGCCCTCGTGCCACCCGACCCTGGAGGAACCCTCATGGCTTCACGCCCGATCTTCCGCCGCACCAAGGACGTTGCCCCGACCCGCCGCCTCACCTCCGCCGGATCGGCGCTGGTCGTCGGCGCGCTGCTCGTCCTCGCGGCGCCGAGCACGGCCGCCGCCAACAGCGTCGCCGTCACCGTGAAGACGCCCGGCGCCACCAGCGGGCCCACCACGATCGACTCGTCCATCTCGACCAGCGCCCACTGCACCAGCGGCCTCGTCTCCAGCGGCGGGATCGACCAGACCAACGGGACCGGCGCCGGGTCGAACGGCAACCACGTCCTCGGCACCGAGCCCAGCTCCGACGGCAGCACCGAGTACACCGGCACCACCGGCGTCGTCGGCACCGACGTGACGTACTGGATCGCCAAGGGCGGCAGCGGCGGCCAGGTCAACGCCGGCTTCTCCACCACCCCGTACGCGCTGTGCCTGACCAGCACGCTCATCAACCACACCCAGGTGGTGATGAACAAGGCCAACACGCCCACCAGCGCGGCCACCGTCGGCCTGGTGACGGCGAGTTGCCCGTCCGGCACGGCCCTGCTGGGCGGCGGCGCACTCGTCACCCCGAACAACACCGGCAACCTGAAGGCGATCGCGAGCTTCCCGACCTTCAACGACGCCGCCCACGACTACGGCCAGAAGGCCGCCGCCGACGGGGACACCAACCCCAACGCGTGGAGCGCCGTCGGCTGGGACAACAGCACCAACAGCGGCAACGAGACGTACGCGTACGCCATTTGCAGCGGCAGCGGGATCAACGTCAGCGGCGTCACCGTCAAGGTCCGCTTCACCGAGGCGACCGGCCCCAACACCGGCGGCACCGGCCAGAACACCACCGCCACCTGCGGCAGCGGCGACGGCAACCTGATCTCCGGCGGCGCGGCCGTCAGCGGCGGCTCCGTCACCACCACCGACTTCACCGGCCCCGGCTCGGCCGGCGACCACCTCAACGGCAGCTACCCGAGCGACTCCAGCGGCAACCCGGTCTCCGACGGCACCACCACGGCCGTGTCCTGGACGGCGTTCACGCACACCGGCGGCACGGGCTCGACGACCACCCACTCCGACGTCTGGGCCCTGTGCGCCAACGACGGCGTCTGAACCCCCTGAAGCACCTGAAGCACCTGAACCACCGGAAGGCACTGACAATGAGACCCTCTCTTCTGGCCAAGGCGGCCGTCCCCGGCGCCCTGCTCGCCCTCGTCGCGCCGAACGTCGCGCACGCCGACTCCGCGAGCGTCACCGTGGCCAACCCCGGTGCCACCATCGGACCGGCGACGCCCTTCACCGGCGTCTCGGCCCACGCCGACTGCGAGGACGGGCTCGTCTCCGGCGGCGGGATCACCCAGACCACCGGCGACGACCGGGCCGGCAACGGCAACCACGTGATGGGCATCGCGCCCGGCGCGGACGACCTGAGCGAGTTCACCGGCACGCCCGGGGTGGTCGGGCAGGACGTCACCCACTGGCTCGCCTTCGGCGGCAGTGGCAGCAACTACAGCCCCGCGTTCTCCAGCACGCCGTACGCGATGTGCCTGGACAGCAACCGGATCCGGCACACCCAGGTCGTCATGAACAAGGTCGCCGGGCCCTCGCTCTCGCAGGACTCGCGCCTCGTCACCGCCACCTGCCCGACCGGCACCCGGCTGATCGGCGGCGGCGCCCGCACCACCCCCGCGAGCGTCGGCAGCCTCAAGCCGATCGCGAGCTTCCCCACCTTCGCCGACGCCGCCCACGACTTCGGCAAGAAGGCGGCGGCCGACGGGGAGACCAACCCCGACTCGTGGACGGCCGTCGGCGGCATCGGCGGCGGACGCGACAGCGGCAACACCACGTTCGCGTACGCGATCTGCACCGGGGACCACGTCAAGGTCAAGAACCTGACGACGAAGGTCGGCTTCACCGAGGTGGCTGGCCCGACCGTGGCGGGCACCTCCGGCACGGCGACGGTCGGCTGTTCCGACGACGCCGACGAGCGCCACAGCCACTGGAGCCTCGTGAGCGGGGGCGCCGCGGCCAGCGGCGGCCACGTGACGACGACCGACTTCTCGAAGGCCGGCTCCGGCGGCACCCACCTCGTCGGCAGCTACCCGAGCGACGCCGACGCCACCCCGGCCGAGGACGGCACGGACGACCCCGACCACTGGTCGGCCACCGTCCACGTCGGGGGCTCCCCCTCGCCGAACACCTACACCGACGCCTGGGCCCTCTGCCTGAGCACCCGGTCCGGACACGGGGACTGAGAATCGGCTGAGCCCCGGTGCGCGGCGCGCCCGGGGCTCAGCACGCCATGACGACCTCAGCCGTCCCCCTTCCCCCTTCCGGGTGCTCCGGGTGCGAACCTGTGGATCTGCGGGTTAGCTGGTCCGGCGCGGAACCGATGGGTCGGCGTCGATGGGTGGCGTCAGCGTCGTGGCGAGTCGGTCGACGCCGAATCCGCTGATCAGGAGACGTTCCTTGCGGCTTCCGGTGAGGCGCTGGGCCCAGTCGACGAACCCGCCGTCCGCGATCTCCAGGTGCTGACCGTGGATGGTTGCGTAGACCTTGTAGCACAGGTCGGTGTAGTAACCGCGTCCGGTCGCCCGGTTGGGATCGTCGACGATGTCGAGGCCCGGTGTTCCGGCCAGCTCTGTACGTGCGCGGTCCAGGATCGAAGTGGCGGACTCGTCGAAGCAGGTGATCCGGATCTCGGTCTTGTCCACTCCAGCGCGTGCCATCGCCCGGACGGCGAAGCGCAGGTGCTCGACCAGGTGCTGTTGCTCGAAGGCCCGGCTGCCGGTGTCCCGGCCGGCGGTCACCAGGGCGAACAGTTGGAAGTGGGCGAGCATGCCGGGCGCGTCGAAGCGCTGGGCACGCACGACTCGTTGGCTGGCGGCCACCCGGACCGGCACGGCTGAGCGGGGATCGACGGCCAGGGCCTCGGACCTCCGCCGGGCTGCCTCCAGGGCCAGGGCATTGGTCGGGTCGGCTGCGACCTCGCTGCCGCGAATGGTGGCGACGACCTTGCGCGGGTCGACGGTCGCGACCGCCGCATGCGCAGCCAGGGGGACGAGTGGAGCCAAGGCGAGCATCTCGAAGTCATCCGGCAGCGCCGAGAGCAGGAAGTCCTCGGCTCGTCGCAATTGCGCGAACCCTGTCGGGGCCGGGATCACGAACCGGTCGGTGCGGTAGCGCCGCATCACCTCGGCCGGGGTGAGCCGATCGGCGCGGCGCCGGAAGACTTCCAGGAGCAGCGTGGTCAGATCCGACCCGGTCAGCCCCTTGGCCAGCAGGTCCAGCAGTTCCGGTCCGCCTGCCTCGGCCAGAACTCGGCGCAACGCCGGACCGGCCGAGTACTCATCGCTCGTCATGGCGGACCAGTATCGCCGGGCCGGCATCACGAGACGAACGCGACCAGGCGGGCGTCGTTGACTGCCCGCCAAGGGACCCGGGCCTACTTCGGCATGGCGCCCAGGGCATCGGCCGCTTGCCGTGTCCGCCCCTCTGTGCGCAGGAAGTCGGCCCGGCCGACTTCCTGCGCTAGCGGGGCTCCCTGGCGCTCAGCTCCACCGGACGTGGAAGTCGGTGGGCAGCAGGCGCAGGGAGTCCAGTTCCTCCGCGAGTTCGGGGGCGGCGGTCTCGATCCGCTCGCCGTCCACCAGCGGTGCGGAGCTGTAGATCTTGCGAAGGGAGAAGTCCCACCCGGTGCCGTCGTCGTCGGGGGCGTGCCCGATCGTGACCTTCAGTCGGTGCGGCTCGTACCGGATCCTGCTGCTCTCCGTCCGGGTGGCGGCGCAGGCGTCGAGTGCGGACCAGAACCGGTGGTCGGTCATCCGGGCGAGCCGGGCCGGGTCGAGCCCGGTGTCGTCGAGCAGCCGGCCCGCCAGCCGTCGGACCACCGAGACCGGCCCCACGTTGTCCCACGAGGTGTGGAGCCGCGCCTCCGCGGCGACCAGCCCGACGAGCGCGGCAGCGTCCTCGCGGCCGGCCGACACCGCCGAGTCCGCCAGCCCGAGCCGCCCCAGCAGCGCGGCCGGATCGACGTCGAGCCGCCCGGCGGCACGACCGCTGCGCGCGTAGGAGTCGAGGTGGTCGAGGTTCAGCAGCCCCGAGCGCCCGGTCAGCGGCGTGAGCGGATTCCCGTCGAGCAGGGAGACGACGGCGTCGGCATCGACCCCGTGCTTCTCCAGCACACCCCGGATCGGCTCGGCCCGTAGCAACTGCGAGCCGATCGCATGGTGATCGAGCCCGCCGAGGCCTTCGAATGTGTGGCTCAACGGCAGGTGCCCGATGTCGTGCAACAGCGCCGCGACCCGCAGGAGCTCGTCCCGGGGCCGGAAGCGCACGACCAGCGCGAGCACCCCGAGGGTGTGCTCAAGCCTGGAGTACGACTGCAGCGTACTGATCGTCGAGGCTCCGCCGTGCACGACGAAGTGCAGCCGCCGCAGTGGCTCGCTCCGAAGCAACTCGACTTCCACGGGCCTGAGTTCGACGGGAACCCGCCAGAGCGGATCGGTGAACACCGGGGCCGCCCCCACGACGTTGGTCGGCGCGGCCGGTGCGGTCTGGTCCATGTGAGCAGGCATCGGGCAACTCTAGGAACCGCTCGCCCGCCCGCACCACTCCATAATGGTGGAGAAGACCCGGAGGAGCGTGTCGGGTCTGCAGTGGGGCGTCTCGGGGGGAACGGCATGCAGGTGGAGTTGGTGTACAGCCGCATGGGCGGTCTGTTGACGGCGATCGGGGACCGGGAGCTCGGGTACCGGCGGTTCGGGGCGAAGCCGCGGACGCTCGGGGCCTGGGAGCTCCGCTACGACCGGCTCGGGAACCGGCTGGCGGGGGTCGGGCACGTGGAGCTCACGTACGACCGGATGGGGAACCGGCTGCGCACCGCGGGGGGCTGGACGCTCGAGTACGACCGGATGGGCAACCGGCTCCACCGGATCGGCCCGTACGACCTCGAAGCCGACCACATGGGAAACCGCGTGCGCGCGGTGGGTCCGATGAGGCTCGACTACGACCGGCTCGGCGCGCGCCCGCGCTGGGTGCAGCTGCCGGACGGGTACGGACCGTTGTCGGACGACCTGGTCCTCGCGCTGTTCCTCGTCCTGCACCTGCAGAAGGAGGAATCGGACTGAGAGGTCCGGTCATGCATGATGACGGGATGATATCCAGCGACCAGCGCTTCCACGTCATCGTGCTGTCGAACTTCGCGAGGGGCTTCGACAAGTACGCGTTCGCCTACGGCAAGGCGGGGATCCCGGAGAGCACCTACCCGGACCGGTTCCACCTGCTGACCCGGGCGGAGCTGGGCATCGGCGTCGGCAAGGCGCGGCGCCTGCTGGAGCGGCTGGCCGTTCCGGGCGACCGGCTGCTGGTGCTGGAGACTTCGGTGGATCCCGACGCGCTGGTGCCCAACACGAGGACCGGCCTCGGCATGGAGCTGCACGAGGCGAGCATCCGGCTGTCGGCCGTCCACGAGCTCGACCACGCGGACGACGAGGTCACCCTGCGCCCGACGACCGTCGAGGACGCGATGGCGGCCTCCCTGCACCTGCAGGAGGCGGCCCGCAGACCCTACGCCGAGCTGCGGCCGCGCTCGGTCTCGGTCCTGCCGGTCGCCTCCGCCTGCCAGGCCCGGTGCTCGTTCTGCTTCTCCGCGGCCTCGATCTCCAGCGACCAGGCACCGGCCCGGGTGCCGTGGGACACCGTCACCTCCTGGCTGGAGCGCGCCCGCGCGGCGGGTGCCGAGCGCGCGGTGATCACCGGGGGCGGCGAGCCCACGTTGCTGCCGTTCGACCAGCAGCTTCGGCTGGTGTCGGCCTGTTCGGCGGCTTTCCCGAAGGTCGTCCTGATCACCAACGCGCACAACCTGGCGCAGGGCGAGCACGCCGATCGCGCCGACCGGCTGGCCGCCCTGAGCTCGGCGGGCCTGAGCGTGCTGGCCGTCTCCCGGCACCACCAGGACGACGCCGTCAGCGAGCGGCTGATGTCGCTGCGCACGCCGGTGGGCTCCGTCGTCGAGACCTGGCGTGCGGAGCGCGAGCGCTGGCCGGGGCTGCGGATGCGGCTGATCTGCGTGTTGCAACACGGCGGTGTGGCCGACGCGAGCGGCGTCGCCGACTACCTCTCGTGGGCCGCGGACCTCGGCGTCGACGAGGTGTGCTTCAAGGAGCTCTACGTCTCCACCAGTACCGAGTCCCTCTACTTCGAGCGCGCGGCCAACGTCTGGAGCCGGCAGCACCAGGTCTCGCTGTCCGTCGTCACCCGGTTCGCCGAGCAGCACGGCTTTGCGCTGTCGAGCCGGCTGCCCTGGGGCGCGCCGGTCTACGACGGTACCTGGGAGGGCCGGCCCATGCGGATCGCCGCGTACACCGAGCCCAGCCTGCTCTGGGAACGCACCACCGGGACCGCGCGGAGCTGGAACGTCCTGGCGGACGGACGCTGCTACGTCTCCCTGGAGGACCGGGCGAGCGAGATCGTGCGGGAGGGAGCACCCGCATGAGGTTCGACGAGTTCCAGGAGTTCCGGCAGCGGCAACTCGGCGCCGATCCCTCGCTGCTGGACGCGGCCGAGACCAATGTGTACCGGGCGCTCGCGGCACTGCGACCGGAGCCGCCGGCCGAGCCGCACACGGTGTACCGGTGCGATCTCGCCCGTGCCTGGCTGCGGCGGTACGGGCTGCCGGAGGAGTGGTCCCGCCGGGCCATGGTCTCCCGCGGGGTCCGGCACGGCCTCGGGGTGGTGTTCGCGCGGCTGCGCGCCGAGCGGGCGCGGTTGTGGCTGCCCGGCGACGTGTACCCGGTGTACTTCGAGCTGGCCCGCGCCGCAGGGCTGGAGCCAGGGTCCTACCCGACGCTTCCGGCACCGGCCCTGCCGGGGTCGCCGGCGGACGACCGGCCCGAGTACCTGCTGCTCGCCAACCCCAGCAAGCCGCTCGGCCGGTACCTGACCGACAGCGAGTGCGGCGCGGTGATCTCGTGGCTGCGGGAGTCGCCGCACCGCCGTCTGCTGATCGACGCCGTCTACGACCTGGGAGCCCCGTTCGCGGCCGGCACGCGGCGACTGCTGGAGACCGGCCGTGCGGTCCTGCTGCATTCGGTGACCAAGGGCTGGCTGTGGCCGCGCACGTTCGGCGTGGTCCTGCTGGGTCCGGAGCAGCCCGAACTGGCCGAGGCGTTCCGGGCGGACCCGCCGACACCGGATCAACTGAGCCTCGCCGAGCGCCTGCTGACCGAGCACGGCGACGTGCCCCGGCAGGTCGCCGACGAACTGACCGCACGGGCCGAGCGGTTGTTCGCGCGGCTGCCGGCCGACGTCCTCGGGGCGATTCCCGCGGCGAGCCGGACGTCTCCCGGCAACTACTTCTTCCCGGTCGGGATCCCGGCGGAGACGCTCCGGCGCGAGTACGGCGTGCTCGCCCTGCCGGCCGGGGTGTTCGGGCAGAGTGACTGGTCCGGTTCGGTCCTGACCAGCCTCGTGGGCGCCTTCGGCCCGTAGCGCTGGGCCGTAGCGCTAGGAGGGCGTGGCCAGCGTGTTCCAGAAGAGGTGTTCGTAGGCCTGGAGCAGGAGGGCGTGTTCGCGGGCCGCCGCGAGGGTGTGGTCGTCGAGGGGGTGCGGGCCGAGGGATTCGGCGGCCTGTTCTTCGAGGGCGGTCGCGGGCTGGGCGAAGAAGTCGAAGAACGCGCAGGCCTCGTCCGGGAAGCCGTAGTGGCGGCGCAGGGCCTCGGCGATCGTGGCGCAATAGCCGCCCCAGGCCGCGAAGTTCGCGACGAGGGCGACGGCCGCCGCGGGCGGCTGCGCGTTGAGGGCGAGCCAGGCGAGGTACGCGGGGTAGGCCTGGCAGCCGGCGAGGGGCGGGTGGTGCGCGAGTCCGTCGGGGTCGAGGCCGCAGGCCGAGGCGAGGGCGGGGAGGGTGCGGAGCGCGGCGCTCTCGCCGTCGGCCAGGGTGGCGAACCAGGCGCCCGCCGGGCGGTCGGCGCACCGGGTGGCGAGGAGGAGCAGGCTGCGCCGGTCGGAGGTGATGATCCGGTGCTGCTGGGCGGCGAGTTCGGCGAGGGTGGTGAGCGGGGCCCGGCCGTCGGCGAGGGCCGTGACGAGGGCGGGGGCGGTGTCGCCGGGCGCCAGTTCGGCGCGCAGTCGCTGGATCTGGGCGAGGATCGGGTGGTTCACCTGGTGCCTCCGTGGACGGGCGCTGCGGGTGGGGCGCTGGGCGGTGCGGCCCCGGTGTCCCTTCCTACCGCCTCGCCGGGGGCCGGGTGCGGCGACAGGCCGGGTGGGCGGCGGGCTGCCGCCGCACCCGGCGTGTTCGTCGGCGCGGGTCGTCAGGACGAGCCGCAGGCCGTCGTGACGTCGGCGGCGGCGCTCACGATGGCGCCGACGTCGGGCTGCTTGCCGTCGTTGACGGCCTTCTGGGCGTCGTCGATGGTCTTGGACAGCTTGTCGGTGGCCTTGTCGAGCTTGCCGTCGCTGCCGCTCTCGCGGACCTTCTTGACGTCGTCCCTGATCTTCTTCAGGGCGTCGAGCGTGTGCTGCCGCTTGCTGTCGTCGGTGATCTGCCCGACGTTGACCGCCGAGTCGGCCAGGTCCTGGACGTCGCCGGTGACGCTGATGGCCCGCTTCCCGCAGTCGAGCGCCTGGTCGGCGTTCTTGCACGCGGTGAACAGCGGGGCGGCGGCGAGCAGTGCGACCGCGGCGATCGTGATCCGGTACGGCTTCCTTGTCATGTCGATTCCCTCCCGTCCTCACCAACGCCGAAACGGGCTGCGGCGGTTCCGTCGTCCTTCCGGCCGGCGAGGGTGGCGGATCGGGCGTCGCCCGTCGTGCCGGAGCGGGTGAGGTCGAGGGGGTTGGGGACGGTTACCCGGGGGCGGACGGTTCCGGTGGGCAAACTGTGCAGCAAAACTGTGCAGCAAAACTGCGCAGGAAAACTGTACAGCAAAGCTGGACAGTCAAGGCTGATGAACCTACCGTGGACGGAGTGAACGAGATACCTGCCGACGTCGGCGAGTCCGCCGAGCGCGCCACCGTGCCGGAGGCGCCGGCCCTGCTCGCCCGGATCCGGTCGCTACCCCGCGGTGGACAACAGCCGGTCCGGGAGGGGGAGTTCGATCGGCGGCTGATCGCCCCGATGGTCCTCGGCTCGGTGCTGAACCCGGTCAACTCCTCGATGATCGCCGTCGCCCTGGTGCCCATCGGCACCGCCTTCGGAGCCCCGCCCGCGGAGACGGCCTGGCTCGTCTCCGCGCTCTACCTCGCGACCGCCGTCGGCCAGCCCGTGATCGGGAGACTGGTCGACACCCACGGGCCCCGTCGCCTCTACCTCGCCGGGACGGCACTGGTCGGCGTCGCGGGCCTGCTGGGCGCGCTCGCCCCCTCGCTCGGGCTGCTGATCGCCGCCCGCGTGCTGCTGGGCCTCGGCACGTCGGCCGCCTATCCCGCCGCGATGCACCTCACCCGCAGCGAGGCCGCGCGGACCGGGCGGGACAGCCCGGCGGGCGTGCTCACCGCGCTGGCCGTCGCCAACCAGACGGTCGCCGTCATCGGCCCCACCCTCGGCGGGCTGCTGATCGGCGCCGGCGGCTGGCGGGCCGTCTTCGCCGTCAACGTGCCGCTGTCGCTGGCCTGCCTGGTACTCGGCGCGGCCCGCCTGCCGAGGCGGCCGGCCCGCGCGCGGCGCACCTCCGCCCGCCTGGACGGCACCGGGATCGCGCTCTTCGCCGCCATGCTCGTCGCCCTGATGCTCTTCCTCATGAAGCCGCAGGCCGCCCACTGGTACCTGTCGGCGGCCGCCGTCGCCACCGCCTGCGCCTTCGCCGCACGGGAGTTGCGTGTCCGCGACCCCTTCATCGACCTGCGGACGCTCGCCGGGAACCGCCCGCTGATCGTCACCTACCTGCGCCAACTCCTCGGCTACACCGCCTCCTACGCCTTCCTCTACGGCTACACCCAGTGGCTGGAGGAAGGCCGCCGGCTCACGCCCTCGGCCGCCGGACTGGTCCTGCTGCCGCTCTCCGGCGCCGCCCTCGCCGTCTCCGCCGCCACCGGCCGCAGCACGGCCGTCCGCGGCAAGCTGGTCGTCGGCTCCTTCCTCCAACTCGCCGCGTGTTCAGCGATGTTGTCGGTCGGAACCGGGAGCGGAATCTGGCTGCTGGCCGCCGTCGGGATACTCGCCGGGATCCCGCAGGGGCTCATCGGCCTGGCCAACCAGGCCGCCCTCTACCACCAGGCCGACCCGGCCCGGATCGGCTCCGCGGCGGGCCTGCTGCGCACGTTCACGTACCTCGGCGCGATGGCGGCCTCCGCGGCCAATGCCGCGTTCTTCCCCCACGGCGCCACCACTGCGGGGCTGCACCACCTCGCACTGTTCATGCTCGGCGGTGCCGCCCTCCTGCTCGCGCTCGTCCTGCCCGACCGCTCGCTGCGCCGGCTTGCGTCGGGCACGCACAACTGAGGAAGAGAAAACGGGAGTTGCTCTCCTACTGCGCATCGTTGTCGTCGGGGGAGTGCACGACGGCCTCGATGGGGTAGCCCTCCCGGAGGATCTTCAGGAGGGCGTGCTGCTCCTCCAGCCAGCCGGGGGCGAGGGAGAGGATGAAGCGCAGGGTCACGCCGGAGTCCTCGGCGTCGGAGACGGTGACCCAGACCCCGCCGGGCCGGCCGGGCTCGACCCGCAGCTCCGGCCCGTGCTCCTCGTCCAGCCAGCGGACCGCCTCCCGGCGGGAGAGCCGCTCCAGGGCGGCTTCCCAGTCGATGAGGTGTTGTTCCGTCAGGACCGTCGCGAACCGGGCGGTCAGCGCCTCGGCGGTGGCGACGATCTCGCAGTCCAGCCGGCCGTGTCCGAGCGGCGTGACCGGGGCGCGCCGGCCGAGGACGAGGACCCGCAGGCTCTTCCCGGCGCCGCCCGGGCGGTCGGCGAGTCTGATCAACTCGTTCTGCTGCGAAGCGACTTCACTCATCGTGCACTCCCGGTGACAGCCTTCCAAAGGGTGCTCATCCTCGCGTAGGTGTTCGCCCGATGCCAATCCCGGTGGTGGGACCGGTCGTTGTCACGATGTGGACGTCCCGCCCGGCGGATGGGCCGGACGGGCCGTGGCTCGCCCGAGCCTCACCCGTGTTCCGGGCGGCCGGTGATGACCGTGGTGAAGATCGGGGCGCCGTACTGGTGGCCGGTCACGACGGTGGTGAGTGCGTCGGGGTCCTCGGCGCGGGTGAGGCACGCGGTGACGGTGGTCGGCGCGTCGTGCTCGGCGTAGCGGTGGTAGGTGGTGGTCATGGTGGTCGGCGCGATCGTGACCGGGGAGGTGAGGGCGTTGGCGGCCTGGCGGGCGGCCTCCAGCAGGACCATGCCGGGGATGTGGTCGATGGCGTGGTCGAAGAGGATCGGGTGCCACGGGTCGGGCGTGAGGTGCCAGGTGTCGGGCTCGTCGGACGGGGTGAGCACGACGTCGGCGGGGCGCAGTCGGCCGACCCGGGCGGGCGGCAGTGGCGGCCCGGCCGGGGCTTGTGCGGGGACGAGCCGCTCGGACGTGCTCGTGCCGTCGGGGCCGTCGGGGCCGTCGGGGCCGTCGGGGCCGTCGGGGCCGCCGGGCCCGTCGGTGTGGTCGGTGCCGTTAGTGCCGTCCGCGCGGTTTGTGTCGGGGTTGCGGCAGGCGCCGCGCAGGCGACGGTAGGTCGCGTCGGAAACGGTGGTGAAGCGGGTGAGGCCGGTCGCGGCGACGTGGGGGCCTCGGCGCATGGTGATGGTCAGGGTGAAGTCGATCGTCGTGCGGGTTCTGGGCTGCGGCTCGAGTCTGGCCTCGATGGTGAGGTCGGTGGGCGTGCCGCCGATGGTGAGTCGCCGGGGGTGGGTGGTGCAGTCGAGGTTCCACATCATGAACCGGTGGTCGAGCGGCACGCCGAAGCGGGTGTGGGCGAGGTAGAGCCCGGTCTGGCGGATCGTCTCGGCGGCCTGCATCGGGTCGTGCCCGGTGCCGTCCGGCGTACTGAAGAAGGTGTGGGCGCGCGGCCACTGCGCGGTGACGGTGAACGTGGTGTCGCTCGACTGCTCACTGCCGGTCAGGAAGACCTCGGCGTGACAGGCGCGGTGGACGTACTCCTTGGGGACGGTGGTGGTCAGTCGGGGCTTCGCACCGATCGGGCGGTCGGCGAGCCCGGCGGCGGAGTCGGCATGCGCGGGCCCGAAACCGGGGATGCCGGTGGAGAGGTCGTCCGGAAGGTCGTCGGAGAAGCCGGCGAAGAGCCCGGTGGAGAGGCCGCGGGGAAGGCCGGTGGCGGCGCGCGAGGGCGCGGGGGCACGATAGGCAAGCTGGGTCACGGGAGCGCTCCGAAGGGCCGTGGCGGGCGGGTAGGGCTGCTCAGGGCTCGTAAGATACGTACCTTCCGGTTTGGTTTTCAAGGAGTCCGGACCACGGTTCGTCGGCGACCGAGCGTTGCGATCTCGTCGCTCCGGGTGCGTACCGAGGGGTCCGGGAGGCCGTCGGCGCTTGCGGACGGGTGCCTGACCTGCGGTCAATTCGACGGTGGAAGAACACTTGGGCGTGATTTGACCACGCTTTGGCCGGCGGGACGGCGGCGGGAAGTGGGAGGCGGCGTTCCGTACCGGCCGATCGCGGGCGAATCGTGCGTCGCCTGTCCGACCCGTACCGTCCACACGGTTTTCACCGCGTTCCCGAGCGGACGAGACACCGCCGGGGAGGGGGACCGGCCCGTTCCTGTACGGCTAAGATACAGGGTGTTTGGTTTGGTTCTCCGAACGGTTCAGGGGTGGTGGCGTTGGTGCGGCAGGAGAGGGCGGTCCAGACCCGGCGGTCGATCCTGGAGGCCGCGGCGACGGTCTTCGACGAGTTCGGCTACGAGGGTGCGACCATCGGCGAGGTGGTCGCGCGCGCGGGCGTGACGCGCGGGGCGCTGTACTTCCACTTCGCCTCGAAGCGCGACCTCGCGCTCGGCGTCGTGGAGGAGCAGTTCGTCCAAGGGCCGCTGCCCGAACGGAGCTGCAAGCTCCAGGAGTTCGTCGACACCGGGATGGTGGTGGCGCACCTGATGCCGCGGGATGCGCTCCTGAGCGCCGGCGCGCGGCTCTCGCTGGGCCAGGACGTCTTCGGCGATCTCCGTGGCGGCGCCTTCCAGGGCTGGATCAGCCGGCTGGAGGAGGTGCTCGTGGCGGCGAAGGAGCAGGGCGAACTGCTGCCGCACGTGGTGCCGGCCGAGACCGCCTGGCTGCTGACCGGAGCGTGGACCGGCGTGCAGATCCAGTCCCAGAAGCTCACCGGGCGGGCGGACTTGGAGCGCCGGGTGTCCGGGCTCTACCGGCTCGTCATGCCGAGCATCGCGATGCCCGGCGTGCTGGCCACGCTCGACCTCGCGCCCGACCGCGGCGCCAGGGTGGCGGCCGAGGTGGCGGCGCGGGCGGCGGCCGGTGCGGATGCGGCCGATTCGACGTCAGGAGCGCCGGAGGAGACGGACACCGTGGGCGGCGCGGACGCCGGCTGAGGCCTCCGCCCGTCGGGCTCGGTCGGTCCCCGTCGCTCCCTGTCGGTCTCCGTCGAGCTTCGGGTGGCGAATTGTTCGGCATAAAACAAACAGCTTGGTCGGTTTTCCATTGACAAACCGTCCGCCCTGTTTTTGGATGGTGGTGGGTGCCCTGCCGTCCGGCTGACGGGTACTCGGCCGACCGGTGGCCGTCGGGGCCGCCGACGCGTCTGGATGTGGGGTGGTCATCGTGGAGATCCGGGTGCTGGGGGCTTTGGGGGTCCGGGTGTGCGGGGAGTCGGTGGTGCCCTCCGCGCCCAAACCGCGGCAGGTGCTCGCGCTGCTGGCCTTACGGGCCGACCAGGTCGTCCCGGCGGGCGTCCTCGCCGAGGAGTTGTGGTCCGGCCGCCCGCCGCGCAGCGCGCGCACGACCGTCCAGACCTACGTGCTGCAACTGCGCGACCTGATCGACAAGGCGCTCGCCCAGGCCGACGAGCCGTGCGCCGCCACGTGCGCGAAGGACGTCCTGGTGACGTCGCCCGGCGGCTACATGCTCAACACCGGCGGCGGCACCGTCGACCTCCACGAATTCGAGCGCCTGGCCGGCCTCGGCTACCGCGCCATGGACGGCGGCGACCACGCGCTCGGGGCCCGGCAGTTGGCCGACGCCCTCGCCCTGTGGCGCGGCCCGGCCCTCGCGGACGTCCCGCTCGGCGGCCAGCTCGCCGTCGAGGCCAAACGCCTGGAGGAGACCCGGCTCTGCGCCCTGGACCAGCGCATCGAGGCCGACCTGCGGCTCGGCCGCCACCGCGTCCTGCTCGCCGAACTGACAGTCCTGGTCGACCGCTACCGCACCCACGAGAGCCTGCACGGCCAGTACATGCTCGCCCTGCACCGCTCCGGGCGGCGCGGCGAGGCGCTGGAGGCGTACCAGCGGCTGCGGAACACCCTGGTGCGGGAGCTGGGCATGGAGCCCTCGGCCGGTCTGCGGCGGCTGCAGCGCACGATCCTGCTCGCCGGGCCGGAGCGGGTCGAGGCGGACCGCCCGGCCGCGGTCCCGTCCGTCGGGGGCGATCCGGCGACGCGGGCGCGGCTCAGCCGGATCGGGTGATCGGGCTCCGGAGCCTTCGCTGCGGGCGCGGAACCGACCGGCGCCAAACCCGCTGGTGGGCGCGAACGGCGCACCCGTAAACTCCCGTGCTCGTGACCGACGCCACCGACGCCACCGACACCGCTGATGCCACGGACGCCTTGACGTCCCGTTCCGCCCCGACCCGCTACGCCCCCGGGGCATCCCGGGCCACTTCGACGCCCGATTCCGACATCGCGTCCGGTTTCGCCGGTGACGGGCGGGGCGGCCCGGGAGCGTCCGCCGCCGCCGGGTCGAGGCGCGCGGCCCGCCCCCGAGGCGGCGCCCGGGGCGGCCCCCGCGCGCGCGCGGCGGGGTGGGCGGGGGCGGGGGGGCGCCGGGGGGGGCTACGTGCGAATCGTCCTCGCGGACGG